>NZ_JCASIH010000005.1:0-247693 GCF_059685935.1 Telluria sp. ZT3P39 | reverse complement strand
CCGCCTTGGCATGCCTCGACTCACTTGACCTCAACTACTCGAACCGCCCGGTGCGGACCCGCATGCCGGGTGGTGTGGGAGGGGACCGGCTGGATAACTGGCCGCCCCTATCCCGATTTCCGCCAGTGCAGCACCATATTGAAGCAGCTACAATGCTGCTTTACACAGGACGAAAAGCCATGGACCCGAAAGATAGCCTCATCGACCCCAAAGATTCCCTCATCGAATACCCGAGCGAGTTCCCGATCAAGGTGATGGGGCCGACGCACATCGACTTCGCACCGACGATCATCGAGATCGTCACCGGTTTCGATCCGACCTTCCATGCCGGCAAGGTGGAGACCCGTCCTTCTTCCAAAGGCAATTACACCGGCCTGACCGTCAACGTCTGGGTCACCAGCCGCGAAATGCTGGACGACGTCTACCGCGCGCTGTCGACCCACGCCATGGTCAAGATGGTGCTGTAAAGCCACTGCGGGAGGGCCCTGGCGGGCGCGAGCCATCGCGCTGGCTTATAATGACCGGGCTGTCCATATTCCCGCTTGATACCCATGCTCCCGACCCGTCCCGCCACGCCGCTCATCCGCGCGCTCGGCCGCGCCGACTATGAACCAACCTTCGCCGCAATGCGCGCCTTTACCGACGCGCGCACGCCCGAGTCGCAGGACGAACTGTGGATCGTCGAGCACCCGCCCGTGTTCACGCTGGGCCTGGGCGCCGACCGCGCCCACGTGCTGGCGCCCCATGGCGTGCCGGTGGTCCAGACCGATCGCGGCGGCGAAGTGACCTACCACGGTCCCGGCCAGGTCGTGATCTATCTCCTGATGGACCTGCGCCGCAACAAACCGGGCGGCAAGCTGTATGCGCGCCAGTTTGTGGAGAAAATCGAACAGGCGGTGATCGACGTGCTGGCGGCGTATAATCTCGCGGGCGAACGTGTCGCCGGGGCGCCCGGCATCTACATGGCAGGCGGCCCGCGCAAGGGCGCGAAGATCGCCGCCCTCGGCCTCAAGGTACGCGGCAACGGCTGCACCTACCATGGGGTCTCGCTGAACGTGGCGATGGACCTGGCCCCGTTCACCTGGATCAACCCGTGCGGTTACTCTGGCCTGGCCACGGTCGACATGCGCACGATGGGAGTGGAAGCACCGCTGGAGGATGTCCAGCAGGCGCTGGCGCAACAACTGGTGCGCCAACTGGTATCGGCCGAAGCGGCCGAACCGGCAACGAACAACCTCTAAAGGAAGCCCGCCAGGGCACTAGCCTATGACTACCGAAACCACCAACGCCAGCGACGTCGCTGCTCCCGTCTACAACGCCAGCGACAAGCAAAAAGGCGCCAACAAGACCTCGCGCATCCCGATCAAGATCGTGCCGATCGCCGACGCCGAGCGCCTGAAGAAGCCCGACTGGATCCGCGTGAAGGCAGCGACCGCGTCGTCGCGCTTCTACGAGATCAAGGACATCCTGCGCGCCAACAACCTGGTGACGGTGTGCGAAGAAGCCAGCTGCCCGAACATCGGCGAATGCTTCGGCAAGGGCACCGCGACCTTCATGATCATGGGCGACAAGTGCACCCGCCGCTGCCCGTTCTGCGACGTCGGCCACGGCCGCCCGGATCCGCTCGACGTCAACGAGCCGGGCAACCTGGCCAAGACCATCGCCGACCTGCGCCTGTCCTATGTCGTGATCACCTCGGTCGACCGCGACGACCTGCGCGACGGCGGCGCCGGCCACTTCGTCGAGTGCATCCAGAAGACCCGCGCCCAGTCGCCAAGCACCAAGATCGAAGTGCTGGTGCCGGACTTCCGCGGCCGCCTGGCCAAGGCGCTGGCGATCTTCGCCGACGGCCTGCCGGACGTCATGAACCACAATCTGGAAACCGTGCCGCGCCTGTACAAGGAAGCCCGTCCGGGCGCCGACTACAAGCACTCGCTCGAGCTGCTGCGCGACTTCAAGGCGCTGTACCCGAACGCCGTGACCAAGTCCGGCATCATGGTCGGTCTGGGCGAGACCGACGAAGAAATCCTGCAGGTGATGCGCGACATGCGCGAGCACAACGTCGAGATGCTGACCATCGGTCAGTACCTGGCGCCGTCGAACTCGCACCTGCCGGTGCGCCGCTACGTGCACCCGGACCAGTTCAAGAAGTTCGAGGAAGCGGCCTACGAGATGGGCTTCGTGCACGCGGCAGTCGGCGCGATGGTGCGCTCGTCGTATCACGCGGACCAGCAGGCGCATAACGCGGGCGTCGCCGCCTGATGTCGTAGGGTGGTCGGCTTCGCCGACCGCGCGTTCAACCGGTGCGTGATTATCCGATGCGCGTCGGTTCAAGCGTGAATTGAACGCGCGGGCGGAATCCGCCCACCCTACCGTGCGTCCCCGCTTGCTGCGATATAGTTGATAGCAACTAGACATCCCGCAAGCAACCATGACCCAATCCCACCTCCCTCCCGACGACACCCAGGACGACGACGCCTTCCTGGAACGCGAACTCGACTTCTCCGAGCGCGGCATCGAGCTGGTAAAAATGGAAGGCCGCGTCTTCCTGCGCTTCTCGGGCGAAGTGCGCTACGAAGGCCTGCGCGTTCCCTACCGCCTGGTGCCTGCGCGCGGCGTGCTGGCCAAGCCGAGCAAATGGCGCAAGATGGACCTGCGGGCCCGGCGCGACGTCTTGGCGGAACGCGCGACGCCCGACGCGCTCGAGCAGCTGCAGACCGAAGCCGAAGATTTCGTGCGCCACATCGCCGAAGAGGCCGACGATTTCGGCTGGAACCCGATGCTCTTTCTCGACGTGCTCGACGAGCTGGAAACCTCGGAGCCGGCCGAGTACGTTTTCCAGCGCATTTCGCAGCGCCTGGCGCATGCGGTCGAACGCGAGCAGGAAGAGCGCCACGCCGCGCGCACCAAGGAAAGCATCAACCTGGCCGAGTATCCCGAGTCCTTCGACGTCGCCAGCCGCATGCAGCGCAAGTTCATCGCGCTGCTCGGCCCCACCAATTCGGGCAAGACCCACCGCGCGATGGAGGCGCTGGCCAAGGCCGAAAGCGGCGTGTATCTCGCACCGCTGCGCCTGCTGGCGCTGGAAAACTACGAGCGCCTGCAGGCTGCGCGCCCGCACGGTAAACCGATCAAGGTGAGCCTGATCACCGGCGAGGAGCGCCGCATCGCCGAAGGTGCGACCCACGTCGCCAGCACGGTCGAGATGTTGAATACTAGGACCGAGGTCGAAGTGGCCGTCATCGACGAGATCCAGATGCTGGCCGACCGCGACCGCGGCGCCGCCTGGACGGCCGCCGTGTGCGGCGCGCCCGCCTCCACCGTGTTTCTGGTCGGCGCACCGGAAGCGCGGCGCGCGATCGAGGCGCTGGCCGAGCGCCTCGAAGTGCCGCTCGAAGTGCACGTGTTGAAGCGCATGGCGCCGCTGGCGATGGAAGCTGGACCGGTGCGTAAACTCGGCAACTTGCGGCGCGGCGATGCCGTCATCGCCTTCTCGCGGCGCGACGTCCTGATGTGGCGCGACATGATCACCGAGAAGGGCCTGTCGGTGGCCACCGTGTACGGCAACCTGTCGCCGGAAGTGCGGCGCGCGCAGGCGGAACGCTTCCGCGAGGGCCAGGCCGACATCGTGGTCGGCACCGACGCGCTGGCGATGGGCCTGAACATGCCGATCGCCCGCATCGTGATGACCACGGCGGTGAAGTACAACGGGGTCGAGGAAGAAGAGATCTCGGCGGCGCTGGCCAGGCAGATCGCCGGCCGGGCAGGGCGCTACGGCGTGCATGAAGAAGGTTTTGTCGCCGGCTACGACGACGAGACCCATTCCGTGATGCGCTCGCTGATGAAGGAAAAGATCCCGCCGGTGGCGGCCAATGGCTTTGCGGTGGCGCCCTCGCTCGAGCAGCTGCACCGCATTTCGTCGGTCACGGGCGAGACCTCGCTGGTCAAGCTGCTCAAGCGTTTCGTGCACAACATCGACGTGCCGGACGGCTTCTTCTACCCGCGCATCACCGAGGAACAGAACGAGCGCGCCGAATGGCTGGACACGCTGCCACTGAGCGTGGCGGACAAGTTCATGCTGTCGCTGGTGCCGATTTCAAGCCGGGTGCCGACCCTGCAAAGCGCCTGGGAGCACTGGGCGCTGTCGCTGGCCAAGAAGCGCATCTGCAAGCTGACCCCGCCCACGCAGCAGTTGTTCTACATGAATTTGCAGGAGGTCGAGGACACCTGCCGCCTGTATTCGGCCTATGCCTGGCTGGGCTACCGCGAGCCGGAATTCTTCCCGAGTATCGAGCTGGCACAGCAACTGGCGCGCGAGGCGTCGGAAAGGGTGGATGCGATGCTGCAGCAGCAGAATACGGCGGCGCGGCAGAAGGGTGGGGGCCAGAAGCAGGGCAGCGGCGCGCGCCGCCGCCGCTGAACCGGCTGCCGGTCAGAACTGGTAAGCCTGGCCGTCTTCCGGCACCAGCACGCGCCGCGCATCCATGCCGGTAGCCTTGATGTGCTCGCGCAGGTCGGCGCGGCTTTGCATCATGTGGTTGACCGCTTCCATGTGGCTGCCGATCACCGTCGCGCGGGGCGCGGCCTGGTAGGCGCGCGACAGGTCGTCCCGGCCCATGATGATCGAGCCGTCGAAGCCTAGCAGCCGGGCGTAGCCCGTGTTGAGCACGATCACGTCCGGCCGGTAGCTGCGGATGGCCTGGTCCACTTGCGCATGCCACACCGTATCGCCGGCGATGTACACGGTCTTGTGGCCGGGACGCTGGAACACGATGCCGGACACCTGGCCCAGCAGGGCGCCCGCGGGCGAAGCCATCATGGCGTCGCTGCCGTGCTGGCCGCCGGTTTTCGCCAAGCGCACTCCCTTGAACTCGGTGGCGCTGCCGAGCACCCGCACATCCGTG
Organism: Telluria sp. ZT3P39; assembly: GCF_059685935.1. Classification (NCBI taxonomy): domain Bacteria; kingdom Pseudomonadati; phylum Pseudomonadota; class Betaproteobacteria; order Burkholderiales; family Oxalobacteraceae; genus Telluria; species Telluria sp. ZT3P39. Next base: position 242,789 of record NZ_JCASIH010000005.1, on the reverse strand, counting down.
AAGCCATCCTTGCGGATCGCCTGCGCATCGGCGTCGTTCTGCGCGAATATCGGAATGGTCTTGGGCAGCAGGCGCTTGGCGGCGTCATCCCAGTGGTCCAGGTGGGTGTGCGAGACGATCACCGCGTCGGCGCGCATGACCTCGTCCACCGGCATGGGCAGTTCCACCAGGGGATTGCGCAGCTCGCTGTTATAGGTTCCCGGGAAGCCCGGATAGGCGCCTTTCGCGGCAAGCATCGGGTCGACCAGGAAGGTCGTACCGGCATACGTGACCTTGAGCGTGGCGTTGCGGATCTGCTGGACGCGAACGGACGGCGCCGCGCTCGTGCCGGCTTGCGGGTCGATGACGCTTGCCGGGGTGGTGCACCCGGCAAGCAGGGCGAGGGCAGTGGCGGCGAGTGGGATGGAATAGCTGGAAAAACGCATGGTGGGTCCTGTGGTGTGGTTGGCAAGAAGGCCGCTGCCTTCTCCTTGATGCCATTCTCGGGCCATCTTTTGGTCACGAAAAGTGGCCTGAAGGACGATCTGCGATAAAATCGGGCCATGCACCTATTGAATGAACCGTCGCGCCCGCGCTACCGGGTGGCCATCGTCGCCTTCGACGACATGACGCCTTTCCACTTGTCCGTACCCTGCCTGGTCTTCGGCACGGTGCACGACGACCCGGCGGCGCCCGCCTTCGATGTCGTCGTGTGCGCCGTCGAGGCCGGGGTGCTGCGCACCTCGGCCGGCTTTGCGATTACCGCCGAACAGGGGCTGGAGGCGCTGGAGGATGCCGACATTGTGTTCATGCCGGCTTGGCACGACGACTGCCGTCCTGCCCCGGCGGTGCTGCTCGGCGCGCTGCAGCGCGCCCATGCGCGCGGGGCCACGGTGGTAGGACTGTGCTTGGGCGCGTTTCCGCTGGCCGAAGCGGGCCTGCTCGACGGCCGGGGGGCGACGACGCACTGGGGCTGCGCCGACGACATGATGTCCAGCTATCCGAAGGTGAAGGTCGACCGCGAGGTCTTGTATGTGGACGAAGGCAGCGTCCTGACCTCGGCTGGCGTCGCGGCCGGCCTGGATTGCTGCCTGCACCTGCTGCGCCGGCTCGCAGGCGCGGAGGTGGCGAACCGCGTCGCCCGCAAACTGCTAGTGGCGCCGCACCGCGAGGGCGGGCAGGCGCAGTTCATCGAGCGTCCGCTGCCGGTGTCGCACAGCGACAGCCGCTTCGCCGGCGTGCTCGCCTGGATCATGGAGCATCTCAGCGAAGACCACAGCATCGATGCGCTGGCCGAGCGGGCCGCCATGAGCCGCCGTAACTTCACGCGGCACTTCCGCCAGGCGACCGGCGCTTCGTTCAAGCAGTGGCTGTTGAACCAGCGCGTGGCCTACGCGCAGCGCATGCTCGAAGGCAGCGACGTGTCGATCGACCACATCGCCCAGCAGGCGGGCTTCGGATCGGCGCTGTCGCTGCGCCAGCATTTCCGCGCCAGCCTGCATACTTCGCCGTCGGCTTACCGCAAGCTGTACCGGATTGCATCGCCCGCGGCCTGAAGCCCGGGCTGCAGCCGGCAGGCGCACGGTGTACGATCTCGGTTTCGACAACCCAGGAACACCAGTGAGCATCGATTCGAAACACACTCCAGAATCCTTCAACGAATTCGGCAAGTCCTATCTCCCCGGCCACCTCGGCATCCGCATCACCGAAGTAGCCGAAGGCCGCGTGGCCGCCGAGCTGCCCGTCGTGCCGCACCTGCTGGCCCCGAACGGCTACCTGCACGCCGGCAGCGTGGTCACGCTGGCCGATACGGCGGCCGGCTACGCCTGCATCGCCAACCTGCCGGAAGGCGCGCACAGCTTCACCACCATCGAATTGAAATCGAACCATTTGGGCACGGCGCGCCAGGGCACGATTGCGGTCGTGGCGACCGCCGTGCACCTGGGGCGCACGACGCAGGTATGGGATGCGGTCGTGACGGACAAAGATAGCGGCAAGACGATTGCGCTGTTTCGCTGCACCCAGATGATCCTCTACCCGAAGTAAAGGATCAGCCGGCGAGCTCTTTTTCGATCAGCTTGTGCAGGGCCGGGAATTCCGGCTCGCCGACATAGCGCTTGATGATCTTGCCGTTCTTGTCGATCAGGAAGGTCGTCGGCGTCAGGGTGACGTCGCCGAACTGCTTGGCGATGTCGCCGCCCGAGTCGAGCGCCACGATGAAGGGGAGCTTGCGGGTTTCCGTAAAATTCAGGACGTAGTTGGGCGGGTCGTACTGCATCGCCACCGCCACGAATTCCAGTCCTTGTCCCTTGTACTTCTCGTAGGTCTCGACCATCTGCGGCATCTCCTTGACGCAGGTGACGCAGGAAGTCGCCCAGAAATTCACCATCACGACCTTGCCGCGCATGGACTGGGTGCTGATCTTGTCGCCCTTGATGCTGATGAAGGTGACGTCGGGCGCTGCGCTGCTGCCGTTGAAGGAGGCGTAGCCGATGCCGGCCAGCGCCAGCATGGCCGCGCCGATGGCGGCGGGCCTGAACCAGGAGCGGGAAGAGGTGGATGCGGTCATGGGGAAGTGGATAAGAAAACGGCAGGACCGGAGTCCTGCCGCAGCAAGCAGGCTTAGCTAGCCTGGCCCGACTTGACGTCTTCTTCGCTGATGTACTCGAAGATCTTGACGACGCGGTTCACGCCGGCGACGCCCTTGGCGACATCGGCCGCGATATTGCCTTCACGCGGAGTGACGAGGCCCATCAGGTAGACCACGCCGCGCTCGGTGGTGACCTTGACCGAGGTGGCCGAGATGGTCTTCTTGTCGACCAGGCTGGCCTTGACCTTGGTGGTGATCAGGGCGTCGCTCGAACGCGAGGTATAGCTCGACGGTCCGGCCACTTCCAGCTCGTTGATCACCGAGACCACGTTCGAGATCTCGCGCACTTCGCGCTCGGCGGCCTGCTTCATGGCCTCGTCGCGCACTTCGCCGGTCAGCAGTACCTTGCGGTTGTAGCTGGTCACGTTGACATGGCCATGCTCGCCGGTGAGCTGCTGCATCTTGATCTCGGCCTTGACGTTGATCGACTTGTCTTCGGTCTGCATGCCGATGGTGCGGCGGTCATTTGCGGAGACAGCGGTCATCACAGCGCCACCTACGGCCAGGCCGATACAGCCCGACAGCGAGGCAGCCAGCGCGGTGCCCAGTACGATTTTTGATACCAGGCCGGCCAGCGGGCGCTTGTTATTCATTCTCATCTCCTCCGAACAATGCGACGTCGATGCCGTCGCAAATGCAGTGAATCGCGACCAGATGGACTTCCTGGATGCGAGCGGTACGTGCGTGAGGCACGTTGATATGGACATCGGCATCGGTCAGCAGCTTGGCAAGCGCGCCGCCGTCCTTGCCGGTGAAGGCCACGATACGCATTTCGCGTTCCAGCGCCGCCTCGACCGCAGCGAGCACGTTGGCCGAGTTGCCCGAGGTCGAAATCGCCAGCAGGACGTCGCCGGCCTGGCCGAAGGCCTGCACCTGCTTCGAGAAGATCTCCCGGAAGCTGTAGTCGTTGCCGACCGCGGTCATGATCGAGGTATCGCAGGTCAGGGCGATGGCGGGCAGCGGGAAACGCTCGCGCTCGAAACGGCCGACGAGTTCGGCAGCAAAGTGCTGGCAATCGGCAGCGGAACCGCCGTTACCGCAGGCCAGGATCTTGTTGCCGTTGGACAAAGCGCCGAACATGAGTTCGATCGCCTGCGAGATAGGTTGGGCGAGAGTAGCAGCCGACTTCATTTTCAGGTCGGCGCTCTCCTGGAAGTGAGCGAGGATGCGTTGAGTATTCATAGCCGGGGATTATAGTGTAGTAGCAACGGTAGGCGGGCAAGCTCAGTAAAAATTGCTTACATTTCAATCAGTCAATAATGACATCTTGTAACCACTCGACCCGGCTGCCGTCGATGGCGACCACGTCGAAGCGGCAGGGCGGCGTGACGGGGAAACGCAGCAGGTAATACTCTGCCGCCCGCCGCAGGCGGCGGATCTTGGCGGGCGTGATGCTGGCGGCTGCGCCGCCGTGTTCGGCGCCGGCGCGCTGGCGCACCTCGACGAACACCAGCGTGTCGCCATCGCGCATGACCAGGTCGATTTCGCCGCCCTTGCAGCGGAAGTTTTCCTCGACCGGCTTCAAGCCCTGGCGTGTCAGGTGGCGCAGGGCGGCCTGCTCCCAGTCGCGGCCCTGGGCCTGCCGCAATGACAGGCGCAGCGGCCACATGTCAGCGTGCGAAGGCTGCCGCTTCGAAGGTGCCGCCGTCGCGGTAGACCGTGCCGGTCTCCACGCGCCGGAACGAGGGGATGCCCGAGCCATTGCCCATGTCGATCGACAGGCGGCCGGTGACGCCGTCGAGCTGGAAGGCACCGGTGGGACGCAGGGCCAGCTCGCGTGCGATGCGGTAGGCGTCGATGCCGAGCGCGTACAGGCGCTGCATGTCGAAGCCGTCGAGGGCGCCGCCCCAGCGCGGGTAGCTCGCCACCAGCGGGTGCTCGGGCTGCACGGTCCAGGGCAGGTCGAGGATGCGCACGCCGGCCAGTTCGGGCGCCTTGGTGGCGGGGTCGCGGCCCGGATTGACCGACGCGGTGCCATAGGTGGGCAGCGAGGTGCCGATGGCGCTGCGCACCTGGCGCAGCTGCACCGCGTCGAGCGCCGCGAAGATCAGTTGCGGCGGATCGGCCTGCATGCGTGCGCGCAACTCGGCCAGGGCGTTGCCGTCGACATAGCCGTCGCTGCTGGGCAGGTCGATCACGGAATTGTCCAGGCCCAGCTGCGACCAGCGCGCGGTGAAGGCGCCGCTCAGGCGCTGCTGCCAGGTGGCTGGGCCGGTCAGCACCAGGGCGCGGCCGCCCGGCTGTTCGGCGGCGGCCCAGTCGGCAACCTGGCGCGCTTCGTCTTCGAGCGAGAGGCCGACCACCAGCATCTGGCGTGGCAGCGAACCGTCGATTTGCGGGTGGTTCAGTGCAATGGTCGGGCGGCTGACGGCTCCGCTGGTCGCCAGCGCGGCCACGGCGGGCCGGGCCAGCGGGCCGACCACGATGTCGTGCTCCGGCGCGGCACGGGCGTAGGCGTCGAGCGTGGCCTGGGTGGAGTCGCTGGTGGGAATGACGTTGACGGTCACGCCGGTGCGGTCGCGCTCGTAGCCGGCCATGAAGCCGGCGCGCACCGCTTCGGCTGGCTGGGCGAGCGAGCCGGACTGCAAGGGCAGCAGCAGGGCGATGCGCACGCCCTTGGCAAGGGCATCGGCGGCGAGCGGGCGGCCGTCGCTCGGGGGCGGCAGTTCGACCGGGCTGGTCCGGGCAGGCTCAAGGGGAGGAGGGGGCGTATAGCCGGGTTCGGTAGGCGGCGGGCTTGCACTCGGCGCGGCGGGCGCGCACAATCCGCCCGGTACGCCGCAGCCGGTGTCGGGTGGCAAGGGCGTACTGCCGCATCCCGCCAGCAGGCCGAACGAGGCCAGCGCAGTTGTCGCAAGCAGTGCCTTGATATTTTTCTTCAGCATCGGAACCCCTTATGACAGAACAGCAGACCATCGACATCGCCCGGCTACCCGTCATGGGCGAAGCGGCCCAGCAGTCCTATCCTACCGCAACGCTGTATGTCGTGGCTACACCGATCGGCAACGTCACCGACATCACGCTGCGCGCGCTGCACCTGCTGGCGCTGGCCGATGTCGTGGCCTGCGAAGACACCCGCAAGACCGGCGCGCTGCTGCAGCGTTTCGGTTTAACGAAGCAAACGATTGCCGCCCACATGCACAACGAGCGCGAGGTCGCCGACAAGATCGTCGAGCGCCTGCAGGGCGGGCAACGGGTGGCGCTGGTGTCCGACGCCGGCACCCCGGCCGTGTCGGACCCGGGCGCGCGAATCGTCGATGCGGTGCGCGCCGCCGGCCTGAACGTGGTGCCGCTGCCGGGACCATCGGCGGCGATCACGGCGCTGTCGGCGAGCGGCCTGGTGAACGACCGTTTTCACTTCGTCGGCTTCCTGCCGGCCAAGCCGAAGCAGCGCGAATCGGCGCTGGCGTTGCTGGCACGCGAAACGTCGACGCTGGTCTTCTACGAAGCGCCGCACCGGATCGTCGAATGCGTCGAAGGGCTCGTCGCGACCTTCGAGCCGGCCCGCCAGGTCGTGTTCGCACGCGAGCTGAGCAAGATGTTCGAAGAAATCCACCGCTGCGAGCTGAAGGAAGCGCTGGCCTGGGTCAAGGCCGACCAGCACCGCGAGCGCGGCGAATTCGTCGTGCTGGTCGAAGGCGCAGTGGCGGAAACGGATGCCCAGGATGTCGAGGCCGAGCGCATCCTGCAGATTTTGCTGACGGAATGTTCGGTGAAGCAGGCCGCGAACCTGGCAGCCCAGATCACGGGCCGCAAGAAGAACGCCTTGTACGACCGCGCCCTGCAGATAAAAAGCGCGTAGGGAGGGCGGCTTCGCCGCCCGCGCGTTCAAATTACCGATGTGTAGTGGCGGATCAACTCTGGGTTGAACGCGCGGCCGGGAAACCCGGCCACCCTACGTGTTTCTGCTAACTGAACGGCATCACCCTCGCCTCACCACTTACACCCACTATCCTTCTTGTCCATCGCCAGGAACAGCGGCGCCAGCAATCCCCCCGGAATCCCATCCTTGCAATTGCGCCGCTTCGCCTTGCTGATCGCCCGCGCCGCCTTCGATTCCGTCTCCAGCGGCGGCTCCGGAAATTGCGCCAGCGCCGTTCCCTCCCGACCGAGCTTGGTCTGACCTGCCAGCGCGCGCGCCGTCTGCCTCGCCGCATTCAGATCGAACTCCGGCGCGTCGTCCGTCGTGGAGCCCGATTCTTTCGGCTGCTGCACGACAAACGCATCCGGCGACGGCTGCTCCCTTGACTCCGGCACCGCAATCACCCGCTTCGCCGCCGACTTGCGGGTGCTGCGCGCCGGCCTCTCCTCTGCGACACGCGCTTGCGGTGCCTCTTCCACACGCGGCGGGAGCGGCCGGATCGATACGACAAGGGGTTCCGGCTCCGGTTCGAACGCGGGCAGCTTCGGTCCGCTGTGGCGATAAGCAAACATCAGCAGCACGTGCACGGCAATCGACACGCCGATGCCTGCGAGAAAACGCCTGTTTCCCCGCACCCTGTGATCATCCATACCGTACTGCGCTGCAAAGTTCACAATATTGTCTGCCTGAACATTGTCGAAATGACGAGGCAAAGAATACGGTGGGTCACTTATTTTGCCCTTAAACCCTTGACCGAAGCCTGCTTCCCCGATATGATCTTGGTCTTCGGAGTGTAGCGCAGCCCGGTAGCGCACCTGGTTTGGGACCAGGGGGTCCAAGGTTCGAATCCTTGTACTCCGACCAGCATTAAGAAAAAAGCCGACAGTGAAAACTGTCGGCTTTTTTCGTTTACAGCCCTGTCCGGCAGCCGGGGCGTCGCCCGGCGCCGGAGGGGCAAGGGTCAGCCCGCCCGTTTGGCCGCGATGGCATTCCCCGCGCGGCTGGCGCCCTTGCGGCCCAGCTGCTGCGAAATGAACTGTCCGGCGTCGACCACCTGGTCCAGGTCGATGCCGGTCTCGATCCCCAGGCCGTGCATCAGGTACAGCACGTCCTCGGTCGCCACGTTGCCGGTGGCGCCCTTCGCATACGGGCAGCCGCCCAGTCCCGACACCGACGAGTGGAAGATCGCCACGCCGACTTCGAGCGCCGCGTAGATGTTGGCCAGCGCCTGGCCATAGGTATCGTGGAAGTGGCCGGACAGCTGCAGCAGCGGGAATTCGCGGCTGGCCGCCAGCATCACGCTTTGCGTCTGGCGCGCCGTCCCGACGCCGATGGTGTCGGCGATATCGATCTCGTCGCAACCCAGGTCGCGCATGCGGCGCACCACGTCGGCCACTGCCTCGAGCGAGACCTCGCCCTGGTAGGGGCAGCCGAAGGCCGTGCTGATCGAGCCGCGCAGGCGCAGGCCGTTGGCCTTGGCGGCCTTGGCCACCGGCTCGAAGCGCGCGATCGATTCCGCGATCGAGCAGTTGATGTTCTTTTGCGAGAAGGCTTCCGAGGCCGAGCCGAAGATCACAACTTCATCGGCCTTCGCTTGAAGCGCCGCTTCGAAGCCCTGCATGTTCGGCGTCAGCGCCGAATAAATCGTGCCGGGCAGGCGTTCGATGCCGGCCATGACCTCGCTGCTGGTGGCCATCTGCGGCACCCATTTCGGCGACACGAAGGACGCCGCCTCGACATTCGGGATGCCGGCGCGCGCCAGGCGGTTGACCAGCTCGATCTTGACCGCGGCCGACAGCGCCTCTTTCTCGTTCTGCAGGCCGTCGCGCGGCCCCACTTCGACAATCTTGACCTTCTTCGGCAAGCTGGCTTGTTGGTTCATGCTGTTCAGTATCCTAATTGGCGGTCGACGAGGTCGGCGACCGGTTGGCCGCTTTCCAGTGCCGCGATCTTGTCGGCGATCTGGCGCACGGCGTCATGGCGCACCGTGAGCGCCGAGATATGCGGGGTGATGGTAATGCGCGGCTCGTTCCAGAACGGGTGCGGCGCCGGCAGCGGCTCGTGGCGGAACACGTCGAGCGTGGCGCCCACGATGTGGCCCGAGCGGATCAGGGTCATCAGGTCGGGCTCGGCCAGGATCGGGCCGCGCGCGACGTTGATGAGGTAGGCGCCGGGCAGCAGCTTGCCCATGTTGTGGCGGTCGAGCAGGTTGGCCGTGTCAAGCGTGAGCGGCAGCATGCAGACCAGCACGCGGGTGCCGCGCAGGAAAGCATCCAGCCCATCCGGGCCATGGAAGCATTCGACGCCCGGGATGTCCTTGGGCGTGCGGCTCCAGCCGCGGACCGGGAAGCCGAACAGGCGCATCGCCTCGACCACCGGCAGCCCCAGCCTGCCCAGGCCCATGATCCCGACCGGGAAATCCTGTTTCGGGATCTGCGGCAGCGGGTTCCAGGCGCCGTGGCGCGCCTGCTGCTCGTATTCCTCGAAGCGGCGGAAATAGCGCAGCACGGCGTGCGTGACGTATTCGGCCATCTGCACGCCCATGCCGGCGTCGCCCAGGCGCACGATCGGCACCGGGGGCAGTGCGTCGCCGAGCTTGAGCAGGGCGTCGACACCGGCGCCCATCAGGAAGATCGCCCGCACGTGCGCGAGCTGGTCGAGCAGGGCCGGCGTGGGGCTCCACAACACGGCGTAGTCGCAGGGCGGCAGGGCTTCGCCTTCGCGCCAGGCGAAGGTTTCCACGTGCGGCATGAGGGCGGCGAATTCGCGCGCCCACGGCTCGATCACGCCGTCTTCGCGGAACAGGAGTATGCGCATGGTGGCTCCCCTCTTTTGTGGTGTTGTTAGGCCGCCTTGAACGCCAGCAGCGGTGCGCCATCGGCCACCTGGTCGCCGACCTGGTACAGGACTTCTTCCACCAGGCCGTCGCTCGGCGCCGCAATCGTGTGTTCCATCTTCATGGCTTCCATGATCACCAGCGGTTCGCCCTTTTTCACTTCCTTGCCGGCCACGGCCAGCACGGCTACCACCTTGCCCGGCATCGGCGCGGTCAGGCGGCCCCCCGCGGCTTCCTGTTCGCCCGCATGGGCCATCGGGTCATTGTACGCCAGCGTGACATGACGGCCGCCCGTGAAGACGTGGAACAAGTCGCCGTCGCGGCGCACGCTGCCGTGCAGCGAGGTTTCGCCCAGGCGGATGGTCAGCTCGGAACCTTCCTGGCGCACCAGCGCGAGCGGCTGGCGCTCGCCATTCGCATCGACCTCCCAGCCGTGGGAGGTATAGGTGAGGCCCACCTGGTAGCCGCCGTCCTTGCCCGTGAACTCATCGGCGAACGACAGCACGCGGCGGTAGGCGCTGTTCATGCGCCAACCGCTGGCCTGCGCCCACGGCTCGGCGGGATTCAGCGCTCCACGCTGCGTCTCACCAAGGCTCAATGCCAGCGCCGCCAATGCCAGCGCGCCCACGGGCGCGGCAGATGGGGCCGGGAACAGGGTCTCGCCGTGGCGCTCGATCAGGCCGGTGTCCAGGTCCGCGCTCGAGAAGGCCTCGCCTTCGATCAGGCGCTTGAGGAAAGCGATATTGGTCGCCAGGCCCACGATCTGGAATTCGCTGAGGGCCTGCGACAGCCGCGCCAGTGCCTGGGTGCGGTCCGCGCCCCAGACGATCAGCTTGGCGATCATCGGGTCGTAGAAGGGCGAGATGGCGTCGCCCTCGCGCACGCCCGAATCGACGCGCACGCTGGCAGGGTCCAGCCCAAAAGCGCCCAGCTCGAATTCGACCGCTGCTGGCGTGTCCATGTGGCGCAAGGTGCCGATGGAAGGCAGGAAGCCTTTCTCGGGGTTCTCGGCATAGATGCGCGCTTCGATCGAATGGCCGTGGATGCCAAGCTCGCTCTGTTTCTTCGGCAGCGGCTGGCCGGCGGCCACGCGCAGCTGCCACTCGACCAGGTCGGTCCCGGTGATCATCTCGGTGACCGGATGCTCCACCTGCAGGCGGGTATTCATCTCCATGAAGTAGAAGGAGCCGTCCTGGTTGGCGATGAATTCCACCGTGCCCGCGCCCACGTAACCGACGGCGCGCGCGGCGCTCACGGCCGCTTCACCCATGGCCGCGCGGCGGTCCGGCGGCATGTTCGGCGCCGGCGCTTCTTCCAGCACTTTCTGGTGGCGGCGCTGCACCGAGCAGTCGCGCTCGTGCAGGTAGACGCAGTTGCCCAGGGTATCGGCGAACACCTGGATTTCGATGTGGCGCGGGCGGATCAGGTATTTCTCGACCAGTACCTTGTCGTCGCCGAAGGAGCTGATTGCCTCGCGCTTGCACGAAGCCAGCGCGGCCTCGAAGTCTTCCGAGCGCTCGACCACGCGCATGCCCTTGCCGCCGCCGCCGGCGCTGGCTTTGAGCAGCACCGGATAGCCGATGCGGTCGGCCTGCTCGCGCAGGAATGTCGGCTCCTGGTTGTCGCCGTGGTAGCCCGGAACCAAGGGAACGTTGGCGCCTTCCATCAGCTGCTTGGCGGCCGATTTCGAACCCATCGCGCGCATCGAGGAACCCGGCGGCCCGATGAAGACCAGGCCCGCGGCCTGCACGGCTTCGGCGAATTCCGCGTTCTCCGACAGGAAGCCGTAGCCCGGGTGGATCGCCTGGGCGCCCGTGGCTTTCGCGACCTCGATGATCTTCTGGCCGCGCAGGTAGCTTTCCTTGGCGGCGGCCGGGCCGATCAGCACCGCCTCATCGCAGACCGCCACGTGTTTCGATCCTGCGTCGGCTTCCGAATAGACGGCGACGGTGCGGATACCCATGCGGCGCGCGGTGGCGGCGACACGGCAGGCGATTTCGCCACGGTTGGCGATGAGGATTTTGGTGAACATGCGTTGTCTTTCGCTTCTTGATTGTCAGTTCATGAGCGGCCGTGTCTCCCCGGCCGCAGCGTGGTTCAGCAGGCGCAGGCGGCTTTCGGGGCCGAATCGAGCGTCGCGGCGCGGGTCTTGAGACCCAGCTTTGCCAAGAGCACGCGGTCGTCGTCCGCTTCCGGATTGCCGGTGGTGAGCAGCTTGTCGCCGTAGAAGATCGAGTTGGCGCCGGCCATGAAGCACATCGCCTGCACGGCCTCGCCCAGCTCGCGGCGGCCGGCGGACAGGCGCACGCGCGCTTCCGGCATGGTGATGCGGGCGACGGCAATGGTGCGCACGAATTCGATCGGGTCGAGCTTTTCGATGCCGTGCAGCGGCGTGCCTTCCACCTGCACCAGGTGGTTGACCGGCACCGATTCCGGATACGGGTTCAGGTTGGCCAGTTGGGCGATCAGGCCGGCGCGCTGTTCGCGCGTCTCGCCCATGCCCACGATGCCGCCGCAGCAGACCTTCAGGCCGGCGCTGCGCACGCGGCCCAGCGTGTCCAGGCGGTCCTGGTATTCGCGGGTCGAGATCACGTTGTCGTAGAAGTCCGGCGCGGTGTCGATGTTGTGGTTGTAGTAGTCCAGGCCCGCGCGCTTGAGCTGTTCGGCCTGGCCTTCTTCCAGCATTCCCAGCGTCGCGCAGGTTTCCATGCCCAGTGCTTTGACTTCACGCACCATGGTCTCGACCTTTTCCATGTCGCGTTCCTTCGGGCTGCGCCATGCGGCGCCCATGCAGAAGCGCGTGGCGCCGCTGGCCTTGGCCTGGCGCGCGGCATCGAGCACGGTGTCGAGGTCGAGGATCTTCTTGGCCTCGACGCCGGTGTCGTAGCGCGCGGCTTGCGGGCAGTAGCCGCAGTCTTCCTCGCAGCCGCCGGTCTTGATCGACAGCAGGGTGGCAAGTTCGACGTCGCCGTCCGGGAAATGCGCACGGTGCAGGGTCTGGGCGCGGTGCATCAGCTCCGTGAACGGCAGCTCGAACAGCGCCAGTACGTCGGCCAGCGGCCAGGTGGCGTTCTCCGCCTGCTTGATGGCGGCGACAGGGCGGTGCAGGGCGACGGTATTAAGTTGGCTCATTTCGTTTCCTTCAGTGTGAGACTAGACGCGTGGGGAATGCCAGCCCGGCAGTCCCGCAAGGTCGATGAATTCGGCGGCGGCGGCGGCCGTCGGGTCTTGCAGCCGCGGCACGTGGCCCAGCAGGGGCGCCGGGATGCGCTGTTGCAGCGCTTCGATGTTTTCGGCTTCGTAGCGCATGTCCGGGTCGACGGTATTGGCGACCCAGCCGGCCAGCACCAGCCCGCGCGCGACGATCGCTTCGACCGTGAGCAGCGCGTGGCTGATGCAGCCCAGGCGCAGGCCCACCACCAGGATCACCGGCAGGTTCAGCTGCGCGGCCAGGTCGGCGCTGTCGAAGGCGTCGTTGAAGGGCACGCGGAACCCCCCCACGCCTTCGACTACCACGGCGTCCGACGCCGCCTGGATTTCGGTGTACGCGGCCAGGATAGGGACGGCCTCGATGGTCACGCCTTCCAGCGCCGCGGCGATGTGCGGCGCGGCCGGCTCCTTGAGCATGAAGGGTGTCGTGATGCTGATCGGGAAGTGCACGTTGCCGGCGGCGCGCAGCATGTCGGCGTCCTCGTTATGCAGTTCGCCGTCGATCATGGTGGCGCCGGCCGCAACGGGCTTCATGCCGCAGGCACGGCGCCCGCTCGCCGCCAGCTTGTACAGGATGGCGCTGGAGACCAGGGTCTTGCCGATCTCGGTGTCGGTGCCGGTGACGAAGCAGCAAAAGCGCGACGGGATGGCGTCCAGCGCGCGTGCTTCCGGCTGCGCTTCAAACACCGGCTCCGCCACTTCGGCGACGCCTTGCGCATGGCCCGGGGCGATCACGTCCGGGGTCAGCGCCGTCGGCTCGTTCAAATTATTCATGTCGTGGCCCTTTCCAGTTCATTGAGCGCGCCTGCCAGCAGCAGCACCTCTTCAGCCGTGTGTGCAGCCGACAGCGTCACGCGCAGGCGCGCGGTGCCCGGCGCCACGGTCGGCGGGCGGATCGCCGGCACCCACAGGCCCTGCTCGTGCAGGCCGGCAGCCACGCGCAGGGCAGCGTCGTTGCTGCCGATGATGACGGGCTGGATCGCAGTGTTCGAGGCCGCCAGCTCCCAGCGCTGCAGGCGCAGTGCGCCCTGCAGGCGGTCCACCAGGGCCGCCAGGTGGGCGCGGCGCTGCCTGCCTTCCGGGCCGCCGATGATGTCCAGGCTGGCCTGCAGCGCATGCGCCAGCGCGGGTGGCGCGGCGGTCGTGTAGATGTAGGGGCGCGAGCGCTGCACCAGCAGCTCGATCAGGCTGGCATGCGCGGCAATGAAGGCGCCGCCCACGCCGGCCGCTTTGCCGAGCGTGCCCATGTAGACCAGGTTCGGCGAGCGCAGATCGAAATGCTCGAGCGCGCCGCGGCCGTTTTCTCCCAGCACGCCGAAGCCGTGGGCATCGTCCACCACCAGCCAGGCGCCGTGGCGCTCGCATAGCGCCAGGAGTTCGGGCAGTGGCGCCAGGTTGCCGTCCATGCTGAACACGCTGTCGGTGACGACGATTTTGATGGCGGCGCTGCTGGCCTGCAGCAGCCGGTCCAGTGCGGCGACGTCCCCATGCGGATAGACCGTCACGCCGGCCTTGGCCAGGCGGGCGCCGTCGATCAGCGAGGCGTGGTTCAGCGCTTCCGAAAAAATCATGGCGTCGGCATCGGCGCCCAGGGCGGTGAGGATGGCGAGGTTGGCCATGTAGCCGGTGCACAGGTAGAGTGCGCGCGCCTTGTCGATATGCGGCGCCATCCACTCGGCCAGGCGGTGTTCCAGCAGCGCGTGCGCGCGGCTGTGGCCACTGACGAGGTGCGAGGCGCCGCTGCCGGCGCCGTAGCGGCTGGCGCCTTCGCGCAGCGCTTCGATCACCAGCGGATGCGCCGCCAGGCCAAGATAATCGTTGCTGCAGAAGGCCAGCATCGGGCGGCCATCGACGACCTGGCGCGGTGCGCAGGCGCTGTCGGCCACGCGCAGGCGGCGCGTGAGGCTGTGCGCGGAAAGCGTGTCGAGCTTGCGGTCGATGGCGGCGAGGATGTTTGGAAATGCGTCCATGCTAGGGAGCGATCACCGATTCGAAGACCCGCTGGGTGCGCTCGGCCAGGCCGGCGATCTCTTCGTCATTCAGGATATACGGCGGCATCAGGTAGACGGTGCGGCCAATTGGGCGCAGCAGCAGTTCGTTCTCGACCGCGGTAGTGAAAAAGCGGCGCGAGAAGTTTGACGCGCGGACTGGATCGGTTTCCACCGCGTCGAACGCGAAGATCATGCCGTGTTGGCGGAAATGGCGTGTGCGGTCGTGCTCGGCCAGCGGCGCCAGCGCCACGGTCAGTTTCGTCGCCAGCTCGCGGTTGCGGTTCAGGACGTCGTCGTCCTCGAAGATCTGCAGCGTGGCCAGCGCCGCGCGGCAGGCCAGCGGGTTGCCGGTATAGGAGTGCGAGTGCAGGAAGCCGCGCGTGATGTCTTCGCTGTAGAAAGACTGGTAGATGGCGTCGCTGGTCAGTACCAGCGACAGCGGCAAATAGCCGCCGCTGATGCCTTTCGACAGGCACAAGAAGTCCGGCCAGATGGCGGCCTGCTCGCAGGCGAAGAAGGTGCCGGTGCGCCCGCAGCCCACGGCGATTTCGTCGGCGATCAGGTGTACCTGGTGCTGGTCGCACAGCTCGCGCAGCAGTTCCAGGTAGAGCGGCTCGTACATCGCCATGCCGGTCGCGCACTGCACCAGCGGCTCGACGATGATGGCGGCGATGCGCTCGCCGCGCGCCTCGAACAGGGCGCGCACATCGCCAATCGCGCGGCGCGCCACGTCCTGGGCCGATTCGCCTTCGTGCGCATTGCGCGCGTCGGGGCTGGGCACCACGTGCGAGGCGCGCAGCAGCGGGCCGTAGGCATCCTTGAACAGCGGCACATCGGTGACGGACAGCGCGCCGATGGTCTCGCCATGGTAGCTGCCCTGCAGGCAGACGAATTCCTGCTTGGCCGTGTGGCCGGCATTGCGCCACGAATGAAAGCTCATCTTCATGGCGATTTCCACCGCCGAGGCGCCGTCGGACGCATAGAAGGCGTGGCCCAGCGCGTGGCCGGTGAGGGCCGCCAGCTGCTCGGACAATTCGATCACCGGCTCGTGCGTGAAGCCGGCCAGCATCGCGTGTTCCAGCTTGTCCAGCTGGTCTTTCAGGGCCGCGTTGATGCGCGGGTTGGCGTGGCCAAACAGGTTGACCCACCAGGAGCTGATCGCGTCCAGGTAGCGCCGCCCTTCGTGGTCGTACAGCCAGGGACCCTTGCCGTGGCTGACCGCGATCAGCGGCACCTCTTCGTGGTGCTGCATCTGGGTGCACGGGTGCCACACACTGCGCAGGCTGCGTGCGATCCAGTCGGAAGAGGTTTGCGGCTTCAAGATGGTTCCAGTGTTAGTTCAGCCAGGTCGGCTTGCGCTTCTCGAGGAAGGAGGCGACGCCTTCCTTGCCCTCGCTCGATGCACGGATGGCGGCGATGCGGTTGGCGGTATCGAGCAGCAGCGCGTCGTCTACCTGTTGGCCCACGACTTCGCGCACCAGTTTTTTCGCTTGGCAGACGGCATGCGGACTGTTGGTCACCAGCGACTTGACGATGCCGGCCACGGTGGCGTCGAGCATGTCCGCCGCGACCACTTCATGTGCAAAACCGATGCGGTGGGCTTCACGCGCGTCGAAGCGCTCGGCGGTGAGGAAATAGCGGCGCGCCGCCTGCTCGCCCATCGCCTTGATGACATACGGCGAGATGGTGGCCGGGATCAGGCCCAGCTTGACCTCGGACAGGCAGAAGTTGGCCACTTCGCTGCTGACGACGATGTCGCAGGCCGCGACCAGGCCCATGCCGCCGGCGTAGCAGTCGCCCTGCACCTTGGCCACGGTGGGTTTCGGGCACAGGTAGATGGTGCGCAGCATGTCGGCCAGGCGCGCGGCGTCTTCCTGGTTCTCGCTGTGCGAGTAGCCGGCCATCTTCTTCATCCAGTTCAGGTCCGCGCCGGCGCAGAAGGCCGGGCCGTTCGCCCCCAAGACGATAGCGCGCACGCCTTCATGGCGTCCCAGTTCGTCGAAGGCCAGCGCCAGCTCGGCGATGGCGTGTTCGTTGAAGGCGTTGCGTACGTCCGGGCGGTTCAGGGTGACGGCAGCGACCTTGCCGTCGATGGCGATGGTGAGCGTTTGGTATTCCATTGTCAAGTTCCCTTTACATCCGGAAGACGCCGAACTTCGTGTCCTCGATCGGCGCGTTCAGCGCGGCCGACAGCCCCAGGCCCAGCACGGTGCGGGTATCGGCCGGGTCGATGACGCCGTCGTCCCACAGGCGCGCCGACGCGTAATACGGGTGGCCCTGGTGCTCGTACTGTTCCTTGATCGGCTGCTTGAAGGCGGCTTCTTCGTCCGCCGACCACTGGCCGCCCTTGCCCTCGATGCCGTCGCGCTTGACGGTGGCCAGCACCGACGCGGCCTGGTCGCCGCCCATGACGGAGATGCGCGCATTCGGCCACATCCACAGGAAGCGCGGCGAGAATGCGCGGCCGCACATGCCGTAGTTACCGGCGCCAAAACTGCCGCCGATGATGACGGTGAACTTCGGCACCGAAGCGGTAGCGACGGCCGTGACCATCTTGGCGCCGTTGCGGGCGATGCCTTCGTTTTCGTATTTGCGGCCAACCATGAAGCCGGTGATGTTCTGCAGGAAGACCAGCGGGATCTTGCGCTGGCAGCACAGTTCGATGAAATGGGTGCCCTTGAGCGCCGATTCCGAGAACAGGATGCCGTTATTCGCGATGATGCCGACCTTCATGCCGTAGATATGGGCGAAGCCGCAGACCAGCGTGGTGCCGTAGCGCGCCTTGAATTCGTCGAATTCACTGCCGTCCACCACGCGAGCAATCACTTCGCGCACGTCGAAGGGCTTGCGGGTGTCGACCGGAATCACGCCGTACAGTTCTTCCGGCGCGTGCTTCGGCTCCACGCTCTCGCGCAGCGCGCCCTGCGCAGGTTTCACACGGTTCAGGTTCGACACGATGGTGCGCGCCAGCGACAGCGCATGCAAATCGTTCTGGGCCAGGTGGTCGACCACGCCCGACAGGCGGGTATGGACGTCGCCGCCGCCCAGGTCTTCGGCCGTGACCACTTCGCCGGTCGCCGCTTTTACCAGCGGTGGGCCGCCCAGGAAGATGGTGCCCTGTTCCTTGACGATGATCGATTCGTCGCTCATCGCCGGCACGTAGGCGCCGCCGGCCGTGCACGAACCCATGACCACCGCGATCTGCGGGATGCCCTTGGCGGACAAATTCGCCTGGTTATAGAAGATGCGGCCGAAGTGGTCGCGGTCCGGGAACACGTCGTCCTGGTTCGGCAGGTTGGCGCCGCCCGAATCGACCAGGTAGATGCAGGGCAGGTTGTTCTGCTCGGCGATCTCCTGGGCGCGCAGGTGTTTTTTTACCGTCATCGGGTAATAGGTGCCGCCCTTGACGGTGGCGTCGTTACAGACGATCACGCATTCCTGGCCGGCCACGCGCCCGATGCCGGTGATGATGCCGGCCGCAGGCGCGGCGCCCTCGTACATCTCGTAGGCGGCCAACTGGGAGAATTCGAGGAAGGGCGTGCCCGGATCGAGCAGCATCTGCACGCGGTCGCGCGGCAGCAGCTTGCCGCGCGCGAGGTGCTTGGCACTGGCCGCTTCGCCGCCGCCCAGCGCGACTTGCGCGACCTTCGCGCGCAGGTCGTCGACGATCAGCTGCATGGCGGCCGCATTGGCCTTGAAGTCTTCGCCGCGCGGGTTGAGTTTGCTCTCGATCTGGGGCATATGGTCTCTTCTATAGTTCTATGTCGGGAAACTGCCGTCCACGTAGTACCAGCGCGGCGTCCCGGTCTCCGGGTCGGGTTCGCGCAGGAAACGGCTCACTTCGTGCAGCCGCTGCGCCCGTCCTCCCACCTTGAAGCGGGCGACGAATTCGACGGTGTCACGGTCTGGATCATCCGGCAAATTTACTTTACGTTGACGTAAACGTAAAGCAGATTTTACCTCAAGTCCCAGCCAGCGGATCGGCTCTTTTTCGTCGATGATGGGCTCGCCTGGACGGGTGCTCGGGTGCCAGGTGGCCAGCAAATAAGGCTCGTTCTTCTGGCTGTAGGCGGTATAACGCGAGCGCATCAGGGCCTCGGCCGTGGGCGGCAGTGCTTGGCCAGCGATGAAGGGGCCGCAGCAGGCGGCCAGCGAGGGCCCGCCGCAGGGGCAGGCGCCAGGAGTGCTTGTCTTGGACATGGGCGCCATTATCCGCCATTTCCGGCGGAGGCACGGGCCGCGGTCAGCCGCGCAGGGTCAGCCCATCGAGCGAAAACGGCGGCGCCTCGCCCCGCATCGCGCCCGTCAGCAAGGCGGCGCTGCCGCAGGCGAAGGTAAAGCCCAGCGGCCCGTGGCCGACGTTCAGCCACAGGTTGGCGTAGGGCGTGGCGCCGATGATCGGGGCGCTGCTCGGGGTGGCGGGGCGCAGGCCGGCCCAGACCGAGAGCTGCGAATAGTCGGCCGCGCGCGGCATGGTTTCGCGCACCTGCCGGGTCAGGCTGTCGACCCGCTTCGGGTTGTGGCGCAGGTCTTCGCCCACCATGTCGACCATGGCGGCCACGCGCAGCTTGTCGCCGATGCGCGCGTACAGCACCTTGCGCTCGAAGTCGGTGACGCTGATTTCCGGCGCCACGTCGTCCGGGCGGATCGGCGCGGTCAGGCTGTAGCCCTTGAGCGGGTAGAGCGGCAGGGTGATGCCGACGGTATCGGACAGGTTGCGGCTCTGGATGCCGGCCGCCAGCACATAGCTGTCGGCGGCGATGGTGTTGATTCCCGCGCCGGTGTCGATCTCGATGCCGGTGATGCGGCCACCGTCGGCCAGCAGGCGGCGCGCCTCGCCGCCCACGAAACCCTGGAAGCGCGGATGGGCGCGCAGGCGATCGGCCAGCGCCAGGCAGAAAGCGTGGCAGTCGGCCACCGCTTCGCCGCTGTTATAGATGCCGCCGGCCAGCAGCGGTTCGGCTGCCGCCAGCGAAGGTTCGCGTGCGGCGCATTCGGCGGGGGACCAGATTTCGCCGGCGCCGGCCTTCCCGGCCGCTTTCACGAACAGGTCGCGCGAGCGGTAGACCACCAGCTTGCCGGCGTCGCGCCAGTCGAATTCGTCGAGCGGGATGCTCACTTCGAGCTGCTTCATGCCCTGGCGCGACAGTTCGCCCAGTTCGAGCAGCTTGGCCGTGGTCTTGCGGTTGACGTCGGCGCGGCAATGGGCCAGGAAGCTGGCCAGCCAGCGGTACTGGCGCAGGTCGGCCTCGGGCCGGAAGTGCAGCGGGCCGGTGTCCTGGAACATCCACTGCAGGGCTTTCAGCGGCACGCCCGCGTCGGCCAGCGGCGACACGTAGCGGTAGCTCAGCTGCCCGCCATTGCCGTAGCTGGACCCGCTGCCGACTTCCGGAGCGCGTTCGAGCACGGTGACGCGGTAGCCGGCTTCGGCCAGCCACCAGGCCGAGGTCAGGCCGACCACGCCGCCGCCGATGACGATTATCTGCTGCATCCTGCACTCTTCTTCTTGGACATGGGGTGAGAGCTTAGGCGCTGGGTCCCATCACGGCCAATGAAAGTCGCGCCGGACGCCATAACCACGGTATATAAATAGGGGCTTGGCATCATGATGCCGCCCGTTGGCCGACGATGGCATGCCGGTGCAGCGCCGTGAGGATGCGTTCCTCGTAGCGCGCCATGGCCGAGTAACGGCCCTTTTGCAGGGCCGGGTCGTGCGAGCTGCCGCCGGCCAGCACGATCAGGCCGTTGCCGCGCGCCGGGTCGAAGGCGAATACCGAACGCAGGCCGTAGGCGTCGCCCAGGTGGCCGACGGCCTCGAAGCCGCCTCCCTCCACGAGCGCCATGCCGGGGCGGTCCGGGAACTGGGCATTGCCCAGGCCCCAGGCGTTGAAGAAGCCGTTCATCGAATCGCCGTTGCCGCCCTTGGCATCAAAGGTCCACTGGCGCGCGAACATGCGCTCGAGGGTGGCGCGCTGGAACAGCCGCGTCGTTCCGTGCATGCCGCCATTGATCAGCATGCGCATCACCACGCCCATGTCGCGCGCCGAGATGCGCAGGCCGCCGGTCGGGCTGAAAGGCGTGGCGTTGGCGCCCGGGACATAGGTGGCGATGCCGGCCGGCGGCGCGGGTGGCCTGGCGGAATAATCGTCGACCTGGGCGATCCACGGGCCTTCCCCGTCCCAGATCTCGGTGTCCGTGGTGCGCTTGCGGTAGAGCGTCGCCAGCTTGTCGAGCGCCCCAGGCGGCAGCATGGCGGGGTTGTAGCCGCCTTCGATGCCGAGCGGCTGCAGCAGCAAACGCTGCATGAGCAGGTCGAAGCGCTCGCTGGTGACGCGCTCCATCACGGTGCCGATCACGCCCCAGCCGAGGTTACAGTAGGTGAACCAGGCGCCCGGCCCGGCGCGGTCGGACCACATCTTGCCCGCGCCATATAACGGGGCGCCCGGCACCAGCACGTCCCTCAGGGCGGTGCTCAGCGGCCACGAATAGCCGCCGTCGTCGCGCAGCGAGGACTGATGGGTGAGCAGGGTGCGCAGGGTGATGGCCTGCGCCGGGAAATGCGGGTTGCGCAGGCTGAAGCCCAGGTAGCCGGAGACGTCGGCGTCCAGGTCGACCCGGCCTGATTCGACGAGCCGCATCAGGCCCAGGGTGGTCATCATCTTGGAAATCGAGGCGATGCGGTACAAGGTCTGCGGCGTAGCCGGGCGATCTGGCAGGGCGCCGTTGCCGATGAAGCGGCGTCCGACAGCGTGTTCGTACACCGGCTGGCCGCCGCGGATCGCGACCACCGACAGGCTGGCCAGCTGCATCGCCGGATCGCCCGCGACCGCCGCGAGTTCGGCATCGAGCGCCCGGCGTGCTTCCAGGGGGAGCAGCGGCGCGACGGGCGAGGGGGGCGCCGCGAACAGCGGTTCGACGCTGCCCAGCAAAGCCATGCCCAGCAAGGATCGCCTGCCCTGGTTCATCCGGTCTCCCTATTCGCCCTTGCGGCGTGTAATTGTCATTGTCTTGCAGAGCATACGGAGTGACAGCGAGCCTTGCCAAATGAATAGCCGTGGCGGTGGCATAACCGTTTTATATTGGTATCAAGTGGTATGCTTATAAGGCCAGTGAATGCAATGACAACGCTTTTTCATGGGCTGCATGGTGTCGGGCGACGCTGCCGCCGTTACACTTTGTACGCATCTTTCCATACGCCGATGACCACGACCAGCCCCGTTTTCCAGCTCGACCTGAACGACAACTCGCCACTGTACATGCAGCTGGCGCGCAAGCTCGCGCAGGACGTGCGCGAGGGCCGCTACCAGGCCGACCAGGCGCTGCCTTCCGAACGCACGCTGTCCGAGCGGCTCGACGTTTCGCGCGTCACCGCGCGCAAGGCGATCGACCAGCTGGTCGACCAGGGCCTGGTGGTGCGCCGGCGCGGTTCCGGTAATTACATCGCGCCGCGCATCGAGCAGCCGCTGTCCGATTTGTCGAGCTTTTCCGAACAGCTGCAGCAGCGCGGCTATACGCCCAGCAGCCACTGGCTGCGGCGCGAAGTCGTGCTGGCCGACGCCGACGAGCAGCTCTCGCTCGGCCTGTCGCCCAATACGCGGGTGGCGCGGCTCGAGCGCCTGCGCCTGGCCGACGGCGTGGTGATGGCCTACGAAGTGAGCATCCTGCCGGCCACCGTGCTGCCGCGTCCCGAGAACGTCGGCGGCTCGCTGTATGCGCACCTGGCCAAGACCGGCCACATGCCGGTGCGCGCGCTGCAGCACCTGCGCGCCATGAATGCCTCCAGCGAACTGGCGGCGCGCCTGGACGTGCCGGAAGGCCGCGCGGTGCTGTTCATTACCCGCATCGGCTACCTGGAGTCGAATGAACCGGTCGAGCTGACCCACTCTTACTGCCTGAGCGATCACTATGACTTCGTCGCGGAGCTGCGCCGTCCTGCATAACTTTTCGGCATGATGCCGCTGCCAGCTTTCATGGGATAGTCCCGGCAATTGGTATTACACTGGTTTTATCGATCACTCCGCACCAAGAGACCCGTCCATGCTGAAAACCGAAACCCCGGCCCAGGACCACGCGACCCTCGACCAGTACCCGACCGCTGAACTCATCACGGTCTTCATCGACGACCAGACCCGCGCCGTCGAGGCAGTGCGCGCCGCGGCGCCACGCATCGCTGCCGCCGTCACTGCGGCGCTGCCGCGGATGGAAGCGGGCGGGCGCCTGATCTACGCCGGCGCCGGCACCTCCGGGCGCCTCGGTGTGCTCGACAGCGTCGAGCTGAACCCGACCTTCTCCTGGCCGCACGGCCGCGCGGTGGCGCTGCTGGCCGGCGGCGCCGACGCCATGTTCGTGGCGGTCGAAGGCGCCGAGGACGACCTCGAGCAGGGCGCGGCCGACCTCAAGAGCGTTGACGTCGGACCAAGCGACGTGGTGCTGCTGCTGGCGGCATCGGGCCACACCCCCTATGTGCTGGGCGCCCTGCGCGCGGCGCGCGAAGCGGGTGCGCTGACGATCGGCTTTTCCAACAATGCCGACGCGCCGGTGGCGAACGGCGCCGAGATCGGCATCACCCTGGACACCGGTGCGGAAGTCATCTCCGGCTCCACCCGCCTGAAAGCGGGCACCTCGCAGAAGATCGCGCTGAACACCTTCTCCAGCGCGCTGATGGTGCGTTTGAACAAGGTTTACGGCAACCTGATGGTAGACTTCCGGGCGACCAATGCCAAGCTGGTGCGCCGCGCCATCCGCCTCACCGTCTTCGCCACCGGCGCCGACGAGGCGGCTGCGCAGGCAGTGCTGGAGCAGTGCGGCTACCACGTCAAGACCGCGATCGTGGCCTTGACCAAACAAACCACCGTCGAGCAGGCGCAGGCCTTGCTGGCGTCGGCCCACGGCAGCGTGCGCGACGCCATCGCCTGAGGCGGAGCAGCGCGCGCCTGCGCAACACGAAAGACCTATGCAGACTTCGTTAGCAAACAGCCCGCCGCAGGCCAATCCATGGGCCTGGATACCTTCCCTGTACTTCGCCCAGGCCATCCCCTATGTGGTGGTGATGAGCCTGTCGGTGATCATGTACAAGGACATGGGGATCTCGAATTCCGACATCGCCTTCTATACGAGCCTGCTCTACCTGCCCTGGGTGATCAAGCCCCTGTGGTCGCCCATCGTCGACATGTTCGGCACCAAGCGCCGCTGGACCGTGCTGCTGCAACTGGCGGTAGCCGCTTCGCTCGTCGCAGTGGGCCTGACGCTGCACCTGCCGAACTTTTTTGTGGCCAGCCTGGCCGTGATGTGGCTGATGGCCTTCAGCTCGGCCACCCACGACATCTCCGCCGACGGCTTCTACATGCTCGGCCTGCGCCAGAAGCAGCAGGCCGCTTTTGTCGGCGTGCGCTCGACCTTCTACCGCCTGGCGACGCTGGCCGGCCAGGGGCCGCTGGTGGTGCTGGCCGGTTACCTGGCCACCCGGCTGGGCGATGTCCACCAGGCCTGGTCGATCGTGTTCTTCGTGCTCGCCGCCTTCTTCGGCCTGGCCTTCCTGTGGCACGGCTTCATCCTGCCCAAGCCCGATTCCGACCACAAGGTCGCCCGCACCGATAACCCGCTGCGCGACTTTTTCGTGACCTTCGCGCTGTTCTTCCGCAAGCGCGACATCTGGCTGATCCTCGGCTTCATCCTGACCTTCCGCCTGGGGGAGGCGCAGCTGCTCAAACTCGTGGCGCCCTTCCTGAAGGACCCGCTGGTCAAGGGCGGACTGGGCCTCACCACCGCGCAATACGGCATCGCCTACGGCACCATCGGCATCGCCTTCCTGACCCTGGGCGGCCTGGCCGGCGGCTACCTGATCTCGCGCCTGGGCCTGAAGCGTTGCCTGTGGCTGATGGTGTTTGCCGTGCACCTTCCCGACCTGGTCTTCGTCTACCTGTCGCAGGCGCAGCCGACCAGTTTCGCCCTCGTGTGCGCAGCGCTGGCGGTCGAGCAGTTCGGCTACGGCTTCGGTTTCACCGCGATGATGCTGTACATGATCATGGTCTGCGAGGGCGAGCACAAGACCGCCCACTACGCGATCTGCACCGGCCTGATGGCGCTGGGCATGATGGTGCCGGGCATGTGGAGCGGCGATTTGCAGGAATACCTCGGCTACAAGAACTTCTTCATCTGGGCCTGCCTGTCGACCATCCCGGCATTCATCATGGCGGCATTGGTGAAGATCGATCCCGAGTTCGGTAAAAAATAACGAACCCGTAGGGTGGGCGGCTTCGCCGCCCGCGCGTTCAATCCGGGCATGAACAGATGCAGCGCCCATTCATGCGCCGGTTGAACGCGCGGGCGGGAGACCCGCCCACCCTACAACACCAGGAGACTATCCAGCAATGCGCGATGCACCGGTGCGCCTGATTTCGCTCGACGCCTTCCGCGGCTTTACGATCGCCGCGATGGTGCTCGTGAATAACCCGGGTGACTGGGGCAATCTGCATGCCCAGCTGGCCCACGCCAAGTGGAACGGCTGGACCTTCACCGACTGTATCTTTCCCTTCTTCCTGTTCATCGGCGGCGTCGCCATGACGCTCTCGCTCGGGCGCCTGGCCGCAGCAGGAGCCGACAAGCCGCGCCTGCTGCGCAAGCTGGCCAAGCGCGCCGCGCTGATCTTCCTGATCGGCTTCCTGCTCAACCTGATCCCGCACTTTAACTTCGGCGCCGTGCGCATCCCGGGCGTGCTGCAGCGCATCGCCCTGTGCACGCTGCTGGCCGCACCCATCGTGGTCTACCTCGGCTGGCGCGCCCAGCTCGCGGTCGCCGCCGGCTTGCTGGCGCTGTACGCATTCTTGATGCTGTGGGTGCCGGTGCCCGGCATCGGGGCCGGCGTGCTCGAACCCGGCAAGGACTTCGGCGCGTACGTCGACCGCATGGTGCTGGATGGCCACATGTGGGTGCAATCGAAAACCTGGGACCCGGAAGGGCTGGTCAGCACCATCCCGGCCCTGTGCAGCCAGCTGTTCGGCGTGCTCGCCGGACGCGTGCTGGCATCAAACCTGCCGCGCATCGAGCAAACCGTGTGGATGCTGTTCGCCGGCCTGGTATTCCTGGCGCTGGGCTCGAGCCTGGATGCGGTGCTCATGCCGATCAATAAGAGCCTGTGGACGGTATCGTACTGCCTGTGGATGACCGGCTGGGCGCTGCTGGCCTTCGGCGTGTTCTTCTGGCTGCTCGACGCCGCGCCGCATGCGCTGGTGCGCGAGCGCGCGGCCGTGTGGGCGACACCGTTCGTGGTCTACGGGATGAACGCGCTGTTCATCTTTGCCTTCTCCGGCTTCGTGGCCAAGATGCTCGGCTTTATCAAGCTGGCGCAGCCAGACGGCAGCCAGCTCTCGCTCGGCCGCAGCCTGTACGCGCCGATCAAGGCGCTGCCGCTGGGCCCCGCCAACACCTCGTTGTTATATGCCATCCTGTTCAACGCCTGCATGTTCGCGATCGCGTATGCCATGTGGCGCAAGCGGTGGTTCGTCAAAGTCTGAACAAGAATATTGGAGCGATAGTGAAACCCGATTTGAAGAAACGCGCGCTGACGCTGGCTGGGTTGACCGGTGCGCTGGCGCTGGGCGGCCTGATGACCGCCTGCACCACCCAACCGGGCAAGCCGGAAGATGCGCTCGATGCGCCGCCGCCGGCCCCGCGCGAATTCCGCGCCGCCTGGGTCTCGACGGTTGCGAACATCGACTGGCCGAGCAAGCCGGGCTTGCCCGCCGCGCAGCAGCAGCAGGAAGCCATCGCCATCCTCGACCGCGCCGTGGCGCTCAAGTTGAACGCCATCGTGCTGCAGGTACGCCCGGCGGCCGATGCCATCTACCCATCGAAGATCGAGCCCTGGACCGAATACCTGACCGGCGCGCAGGGCAAGCCGCCGCAGCCCTTCTATGACCCGCTCGCATTCTGGGTGAGCCAGGCGCATGCGCGCGGGCTCGAACTGCACGCCTGGTTCAACCCCTACCGCGCGCGCCACGACAACGCCCGTTCGCCGGCCGCGCCGAACCACATCACCAATACCACCCCGTCTGCGGTGAAGCGCTACGGGAAGTTCATGTGGATGGACCCGGGCGAAGAAGCCGCTTCGAAGCAGACCATGGACGTGATCCTCGACGTGGTGCGCCGCTACGACATCGACGGCGTGCACATCGACGACTATTTCTATCCCTACCCGATCGAAGCGCCCGACGTCGCCGGCAATGCCTCGGCCCTCGATGGCAATGGCAACGGCAAGGCCGCGGCCAGGCCGGAGCTCGATTTTCCCGACACCCCGGCCTGGGAACGCTACCTGGCCGGCGGCGGCAAGCTCGATCGCCCGTCCTGGCGCCGCGACAACGTCAACCGCCTGATCGAAGCCATGTACAAGGGCATCCACCGCGAAAAGAGCTGGGTGCGCTTCGGCATCAGCCCCTTCGGCCTGGGCCGCCCGGACCGCCGTCCGCCCGGCATCGTGGGTTTCTCGCAGTACGACAAGCTGTATGCCGACGCCGAATTGTGGCTGCAGAACGGCTGGCTCGACTACTTCACGCCGCAGCTGTACTGGTCGATCGCACCGGCGGCCCAGTCCTACCCGGTGCTGCTCGACTACTGGATCGGCCAGAACACGCAGGGCCGCCACATCTGGCCGGGCCTGTTCACCAGCCGCATCGGCGCGCCGGCGCCGACCAAGCAGTTCGAGCCGGACGAAATCCTGCAGCAGATCGCCCTCACGCGCGCCCGCCCGCTGGCCACCGGCCATGTCCACTTCAGCATGGTCGCGCTCACGCAGAACCGCAAGGGCATCAGCGACCAGTTGCGCGCCACCACCTACGCCGGGCAAGCGCTGGTGCCGGCCACCACCTGGCTCTCCAGCGAGCGCCCCGGTACGCCGCAGGTAACGGGTGCGCCGCGCAAGGACGGCGTCGGCTTGAAGCTCAAGGCGGGCAGGGGGACGGCGCTGTACGCGATCTGGGCGCGCCACGGCAGCGAGTGGCGCTTCGCGGTGGCACCGGCTTCGCGCGTGGACTGGACGGTGCCGGACGATGCCAAACTCGGCGCGGCCAATCTGGTGTATGTGAGCGCGGTGGACCGCCTCGGCAACGAGGGCGCGCGCGTGCAGGCCTGGAGCAAGCCGTAAAGACGATGCAAGGCTCATAAGCTTTGTTCATGTAAACACCGCCAGCATTCATTCGCATGCCTGAGCGGCCACAACGTACACTCGCGGACTATGGTTAACTCCGAACAGCAGCAGCAAGAAGGCCTGGGCCTGGGCATCGATGCCGGCGGCACCCAGACCCGCTGGGCCCTGGCCGCGCCCGGTGGGCGCATCGTCGCCGAGGGCACGGCGCCGGGCCTGTCGGCCCTGCAGATGGGCAGCGCCGAAGGGCGCGAGTCCGTGCAGGCCGCCTTTGCCGGCATCGCCCGCGCGGTGCTGGCCCATGGCCGCCCGGTAGCGGTGCGCGCCGGCCTGACCGGCTATGGCGGCGAAGGCGAACAGCTGCAGCAGTGGCTGGGCAGTCTGCTCGGCCTGGCCCCGAGCGCGGTCGCGTTCAGCAACGACATCGAAATCGCCTACCTCGCCAGCTTCAAGCCGGGCGAGGGCTATCTCGTGTATTCCGGCACCGGCTCGATCGGCGCCTTCATCGACGAGCGCGGGGGCTTCCACCGCGCCGGCGGGCGCGGCGTGGTGCTGGACGACGGCGGCGGCGGCTTCTGGATCGCGCGCGAAGCGCTGCGCCACATCTGGCGCCTGGAAGACGAGTGCCCCGGCGCCTGGGAAGACTCGCCCATGGCGCACGCGGTGTTCCAGCACGTGGGCGGCTCGGACTGGTCGTTCTCGCGCCAGTTCATCTATGGCCGCGAACGCGGCGAAGTCGGCAAGCTGGCGATCGCGGTGGCCGCGACCGCGGAGCGCGATCCGGCCGCCGCTGCTATCCTGCGCGAAGCAGGCAGCGAACTGGCGCGCCTGGCGCTGGCCCTGATCCGGCGCTTCGGCCCGCGCCCGGTGGCGCTGGCCGGCCGCGCCGCCGAGCTGCACCCGGCCATCGTCGACACCATGCGCGCGGCGCTGCCGCCGGACGCCACGCTGAGCCAGACCGGCCTGCGCGCCCACTACGCGGCCGCGCGGCTGGCCGCCGCACCCATCCAATAACAGTACAGGATTGCTTTAGATGAAAACCCTGATCGTCCCCGTCATCCTCGCCCTGCTGGCAGGCTGCGCCACCGCGCCCGTCGAACCGCTGGGTCCGAAGATCGACACGACCTACAACGCCAAGGGCCAGTCGAGCCGCGCCCGCTTCCTGGTGCTGCACTACACGGTGGCCGACACCCCGGCCTCGATCAAGATCCTGACCGAGCAGCAGGTAAGCGCTCACTATCTGCTTACGGACGCGCCCCAGCCGGTCATCTACCGCCTGGTCGACGAAACGCGGGCCGCCTACCATGCCGGCAATTCGAGCTGGAAGAACTATACGCAGCTCAACAACAGCTCGATCGGCATCGAAATCGTCAACTCTGGCTGGAAAGACACGCCGGCCGGCCGCGTCTACGCGCCTTTCCCGCAGACCCAGGTCGACGCCCTGGTGGGGCTGGTGAAGGACATCGTCCAGCGCCACGGCATCGCGCCCGAGAACGTGCTGGGCCACAGCGACATCGCCCCGCAGCGCAAGCAGGACCCGGGTCCGCTGTTCCCGTGGCAGCAGCTGGCCCAGGCCGGCCTGGTCGCGTGGCCCGACGCCAACCGGGTGGCCGCCGTGCGCCCGGCCTTCGAGGCCCTACTGCCGGACGCCGCCTGGTTCCAGCGCAAGCTGGCCACCCACGGCTACGGCATCGTGCAAAGCGGCCTGCTGGACCCGCAGACCCGCACCGTGCTGTCCGCCTTCCAGATGAAATACCGTCCTGCGGACATCGCCGGCAATATGGACGCCGAAACCGCCTCGCTGCTCGAAGTGCTGACCACGCCGGCCAATGCGCCGCTGCCGGTGGTGCCGCCGGTGATCACGATGCCGGTGCCGCCGCTGCCGCCTGCGACCCCGCCGGCGCCGGTCATCCCGGAAACGGCGCCCGCCCCGGCCGCCCCGCCGCCGCTGCCGAGTCCGGCAGTGCCGGCGCCGGAGCCGACCCCAGTCAGCCCGCCGGTCCCGACGACGGCGACCGCTCCGCACACGCCGTGACGGTCGCCGCAGCGGGGTTTTCCCTGTATCCTTCGACCAATCCGCGCCTGGTGCGCGGAGACTCTACTGAAGGATAAAGCGATGCGCCTGCGTCATATCGAAGTTTTCCACGCCATCATGCAGGTCGGTACCATCAGCGGTGCCGCCCAGGTTCTCCACATCTCGCAGCCCGCGGTGACGAAGGTGCTGCAGCACGCCGAACTGCAGCTGGGCATGCCGCTGTTCGAGCGCGTGCGCGGCAAGCTCTATCCGAAGCCGGAAGCGCATCGCCTGTTCGTGGAAACCGAAAAGCTGAACCGCGACCTGCAGGGCATCCGCCGCCTGGCGGCCAGCCTGAAGGGCCGCGCGGTCGAAACCGTGCGCCTGGTGTCGACGCCGACCATCGCCATCAGCGTACTGCCGCAGGCGATGTCGACCTGGCGCCGCGACTTCCCGATGGCGCGCTGCGAACTCGGCACACACCACACCAGCGAGATCGTCAACGCGCTGCGCCTTGGCGAAGCCGACCTCGCGCTGTCGCTGCAGGACCCGCGCCACCCCGGCATCGTGGCCGAACCGATCGCCCACGGCAACCTGACCGTGATGGCCCCCGCAGGTACGTGGACGGCAGAAGAACTTGCCCTGCCTTTCGGCGCCGAAGGCCTGGTCGGTGAACTCATCGGCCTGAACGACGGCGACCCGCTCGGCGAGATCGTGGTCGCGGCCTGCGAAGCCCAGGGCGTGCAGCCGATTTATCACACCGTGGTGCAGACCTACCAGATCGCCCGTTCGCTGGTGGAAGCCGGCGCCGGCATGGCCGTGCTCGACCCGTTCACGGCCGCCTCGGCCACACCTGGCAAGGTGCAGTGCCGCGAGTGGGCGCCGGCGATCCCGGTGCATTTGTATTTGCTCAGTGCCAGCCATTCCCCCCTGTCGCACGGGGCGCGCGAGCTGGCCAATTGTATCGGCGCGACCGCGCGCGCCTGTCTCGACAAGGGTTGTGCATGACCAGCATTGGGGTGGAATCGGGCGTGGCCAGCGAAGACATCGCCGGCAGCCCGGAATTCCGCCATCTTTCGAGCATCGAGGGCATTGCCGTCGACCTGCGCTACGCCACCCCCAACAACTTCGTCGGGCGCGACCTGTACTCGCCTTTCGACTGCGCCTGGCTGCACCGCGATGCCGCCGAGGCACTGGAAAAAGTCGTGGCCTGGCTGGCGCAGGAGCGCCCCGGCTACACCGCGCTGGTGCTCGACGCCCTGCGCCCGCAGCGCGTGCAGGAACAATTGTGGAATGCCCTGGCGGGCACGGGCCTGCAGATGTACCTGGCCAACCCGGTGCGGGGCTCGATCCATTCGTACGGGATGGCGCTCGACATCACCCTGCTCGACGAAGCGGGCGTGGAGCTGGACATGGGCACCGGTTTCGACGACATGACCGAGCTGTCGCATCCGGCGCTGGAAGAAGGTTTTCTCGTGGCCGGCAAGCTCACCGAGCAGCAGGTGGCCAACCGCCTGCTGCTGCGCGGCGCCATGCTGGACGCCGGCTTCCTCGGCATCAATACCGAGTGGTGGCATTTCGATTGCGGCGATCGGGAACTGGTACGCCGCACTTTCCGCCGCGTCTTCTAGGCCGCGGCGCTGCTTCCTTTACTTGCGCTGCCGGGCTATATTCAGCTTTTCGATCTTTTCCCTGCTGACGATGCGCGTCTTCTTGCCTGCGGCTTTTCTCTCCCTGCTGCTATCCGTGCCCGCCGCCGCCCAGTCGGTCGCCTTCACCTTCGACGACGGCCCGACACTGGCCACGACCCCGCGCCTGTCGCCGCAGGCGCGCAACGCAGCCATGCTGTCGGCGCTGGCCAGGCACAAGGTGAAGGCCGCGCTGTTCGTCACGGTGGCAAATGGCGCCGACCGCCCGGAAGGCCTGGCGCTGGCGCGCGCCTGGGGCCAGGCCGGGCATGCCGTCGCCAACCACACGATGACCCATCCGGACCTGGCCAGCGCCAAGGTCAGCCTGGAGCACTACCAGCAGGAAGTGCTCGACTGCGACCGCATCATCGCCGCGCTGCCGGGCTACCAGAAATGGTTCCGCTTTACCTACCTGCGCGAAGGGAATACCAAGGACAAGCGCGACGGCATGCGCACTTTTCTCCGCCAGCAGGGCTACCGCAACGCCTATGTCACGCTCGACACCAGCGACTGGCGCCTGAACGACAAGCTGGTCGAGGTGCTGGACAAGTATCCGCAAGCGGACGTGGAGCCGATTCGCCAGGCCTACCTGGCGCACATCCGCCAGCGCGCCCTGGCTTACCGGGCACTCAGTCACCGCCTGCAGGGCAGGGACATCCCGCAGGTGCTGCTGCTGCACCATAACCTGATCAATGCGCTGTGGCTGGACGATGTGGTCAAGCAGTTCAAGGAGATGGGGTGGGCGATTACCACGCCGGGAGAGGCGTTTGCCGATCCGGTCTACCAGCTGATGCCGGATCGGGCGGCGCCGGGGCAGAGCCTGTTGCTGTCGATGGGACGCAGCCTGGGTTTGACGACGGCGGACCTGGGATTGCGGCTGATGGATGATGGGGATGCCGAGATCGAGGCCTTGCAGGCGAAGGGCTTGTGAGCGTCGTGCGATGCCGCATGGTCACATGCGGACACGCAGCCACCATCATTTCACGGCGCCGCAGGCGCCGCCACTGCCGAAACACCACCCGAGCGCGCCACCCACTCCACCAGCGCCTCCACCACCGCGCGCCCGCGCCCATTGCCCGCCTGTTCGCTATTGACCATCGCCACGAACACGTTCTGCACCCCGTTCGCATCCGGCACATAACCGGCCAGCGCCACCACGTTGCGCAGCGTCCCGGTTTTCAAGCGCGCACGCCCCGCAGCCGCGGTGCCGTGCAGCCGCCGGCGCAGGGTGCCGTCGATGGCGGCGATCGGCATGCTGGACTGGAATTCGGGCGCCCAGTTGCTGCGCAGGCCGGCCTGCAGCAGATACGCCATCTGCTGCGCCGAGATGCGCTCGCTGCGCGACAGGCCCGAGCCGTTCTCGATCACGAAACCGGCATCGTCGATGCGGTGACCGCGCATCCATTCGCGCACGGCCGCGTCAGCGCGCGCCACGGTAGGTTCGCCGTTGGCGGGAACGGCGAAGCTGCCGGCCGCCGGATCGGCCTGCAGGCTGCCCAGGCT
Source organism: Telluria sp. ZT3P39 (assembly GCF_059685935.1). Classification (NCBI taxonomy): domain Bacteria; kingdom Pseudomonadati; phylum Pseudomonadota; class Betaproteobacteria; order Burkholderiales; family Oxalobacteraceae; genus Telluria; species Telluria sp. ZT3P39. The sequence goes on along the minus strand of NZ_JCASIH010000005.1, from coordinate 209,918 downwards.
CAGGAACAGGGTGCGCGCCAGCAGGTTGTCGGAGGGCTTGTTCGTGTCGCGCACCAGCTCTGGCAGCATGCGCGAGGTGTGCTCGGCCAGCAGGGTCGATCCCGGGGGCGCCACGCCATCGACCACCTTGCCGCTGAATTTGCCGCCCAGTTCCTTCCACTTCTGGCGGAACAGGCGGTCGATGTAGTCGTCGCGATCGAGCACGTTGATGCTGTAGCTGCGGGCGCAATCTTTCGGGAAGGTTCCGTGCAGGACCACCTTGATGCGGCCATCCTTCCGGCGCACGGCTTCCGGCAGCTTCCAGCCGTCTTCCCATTTGGAGCAGTCGGCCTCAATGAGCGTCATGTCCGAGCCGATTGTCACGCGGTCCAGCGCCGGCTGCATCTGCAGCTTGAGCGCTTTGTTCGTCGAGCGCATGTCGAGCTGCAGCATGTTCTTGTTGACCAGCAGCGCATCGGGAATGACGTTGTAATACGCCTCGGGCGACTCGTCGAAAGGCGGGAGGCCCACGTCCATGCGCGCGGGCTGGAACAGCTGGCGGTCCAGCACCAGGTCGCCCTCGATGCGGCGGATGCCCTGGTAGTGCAGGGCGCGCAGCATGGTCTCGAGGTCTTCGCCGGACAGGTCCGCGTCCGCCCCGCCTTTCAGAATCAGGTTCCCGCGCAGGACGCCCTTGTCGATCGTGCCCGTGGTGCGCAATTCGGTACGGCCGCGAAACGCCGGTCCGAGGCGCTCCAGGCTGGCCAGGGTGGTTACCAGCTTCATCGTCGATGCCGGCTGCATCGCCTTGGCCGCCCCGTGCGCGAGCACGACCGCATCGCCCTTGAGCACCATCACGCCCAGTGACTCTTCCGGCAGGCCCTGCTGGGCCATCACCTGCGCGATCGGCGCCGGCAGCTGGGCTTGGGCAGCGCCCAGGATGGCAAAGAGGGCGGTGGCGAGACTCAGGCGACGCAGCATGGCAATCCTTTAACCGAAGAAGAGATAGGCGACGAAGATGGCGGCAATGATGCCGATCAGGTCGGCCAGCAGGCCGTAGCTGACCGCATACCGGGTCTTGCGGATGCCGACCGAGCCGAAATACAGGGCGATGATGTAGAAGGTGGTGTCGGATGCGCCCTGCAGGATGCTGGCCAGGCGGCCGACGAACGAGTCCACCCCATAGGTCTTGATCGCATCGATCATCATGGCGCGCGCGCCGCTGCCCGACAGGGATTTCATCAGCGCGGTTGGCAGGGCGCCGACGAAATCGGTCTGCAGGCCGAGTGCATTGAAGACCCAGGCGAAGCCGCTCACGATCAGGCCCAGCACGCCCGAGTTGCGCACCACGCTGATCGCCACGATCATGCCGACCAGGTAGGGAATGATCTTGATCGAGGTTTCGACGCCGGCCTTGGCGCCTTCGATGAAGGTCTCGAACACGTTGACCTTTTTCCGCAGGGCGGCCGTCATGAAGGCGGCAATCACCGAAAACAGCACCAGGTTGGCGATTACGCTCGAGACCATCTGGATCTCGGCCTTGTCGAGGAAATACGTGAAGCTGAAGACCATCGAGGCGATCAGCGCGGCGGTCCCGCCGATCCAGGCGAAGACCACCGGGTGGAGCAGGTTGATGCGCTGGCGCAGGCCGACCAGGATGATGCTGGCGATGGTCGCGGTATAGGTCGCGATCAGGGTCGGGATGAAGATGTCGGCCGGGTTGGCCGCGCCCAGCACGGCGCGCTGCGCCATCACGGCCAGCGGGATGATGGTCAGGCCCGAGGTCTGGATCACCAGGAACATCAACTGGGCGTCGGTCGCTTCGTCCTTGGTCGGGTTGAGCGACTGCAGGCTTTCCATGGCCTTCAGGCCGAAGGGCGTGGCGGCATTGTCCAGGCCCAGCATGTTGGCCGAGAAGTTCATCACCATGTGGCCGTTGGCCGGATGGTCGCGCGGCACGCCCGGGAAGATGCGCGAGAAGAAGGGCGCGATCAGGTGGGCGAAGCGCTGGATCAGGCCGGCCTTTTCGCCGACGTTCATGATCCCGAGCCAGAAAGTCATGACGCCGGCCAGCGGCAGGGCGATGTCCATCACCGCCAGCTTGGCCGCGTCGAAGGTGCCGTCGATGATGCGCTTGAAGATTTCGGTGTCGCCCATGAACAGCCATTGCGCGAGTGCCGCGATGAAGCCGACGAGGAAGAAACCGGTCCAGATGTAATTGAGTGCCATGAGTTCGCTGCCGCTGAGATACCGTTCGATTGTGCAGCGAGAGTATAGGCCGGGAATAAGCTGCACAGATGAAAGAATGCATCCGCGCCATGTGAAAAAGTTATGCCTATTGCTCCCGCAAACAGGGCGCGCATATGATACGCAACGCTTCCCACACGCCTTCGACCATGAAACTCCTGACCGCCGCCCTCCTGTCCTCTCTGCTGTGCGCGGGAGGCGCCGCCGCGCAATCCCCGGTCCGGCCCGCGCAGGCGCAGGAAAAAGTCCTGCACATGTTCCTGTCCACCAGCGAGACCGGCCTGGACCCGGCCTCCGCCTCGGACAACGCCACGCTCTCGCTGCTGGAAAACCTGTTCGACCCGCTGCTGCGCTACGACTACCTGGCGCGGCCCGCAAAGCTGCGCCCGAATACCGCCACGGCCATGCCGGAGATCAGCGCGGACGGCCTGACCTACACTTTCCGCCTCCGCCCCGGCATCTACTTCACCCCCGACCCGGCCTTCAAGGGGATAAAACGCGAGATGACGGCGCAGGACTACGTCTACAGCATCAAGCGCCTGTACAACCCGGCGCTCAAGTCGCCCTGGGCTTATATGTTCGAGGGCAAGCTCGCGGGCGACGAAGCGCTGCGCAAGAACTTCAACATTGACGCGCCCATCGCCGGCCTGCAGGCCCCGGAGCGCTACCTGCTCCGCATCCGCTTGAGCGCCCCGGACAACAACTTCCTGTTTTACCTGGCCACCACCGCCACCGGCGTGGTGGCGCGTGAAGTGATCGAGGCCTATCCGGGCCAGGCGGGCAACCACCCGGTCGGCACCGGCCCCTTCATGATCAAGGAGTGGAAGCGCAGCGACCGCATCATCCTGGCGGCCAACCCCTATTCGAGCGCCATATTCCAGGCCACGCCCGGCGACAACCCAGAGGATAAAGCCATCGCCGCGGCATTGAACGGCAAGCGCCTGCCGCGCGTGGACCGCGTCGAGGTGCGCATCGCCGAGGAATTCCAGGGCCGCATGCTCGGCTTCCTGAATGCCGAATACGATTATCTCGAGCAGATTCCCGAGTCGATGACCGACATGGTGGTGCGGGACGGCCAACTGAAGCCCGAACTGGCGGCGCGCGGCATCGTGCTGTCGCGCTTCCCGGTGCTGCAGACCTATTACATGTGGATGAACATGACCGACCCGGTCATCGGCGGCTACGGCAAGGACAAGCTGGCGCTGCGCCGCGCGATCTCGATGGCCTACAACAATGCCGAGGACATCGCGCTGCTGAAAAAAGGCTTCGCGATCAAGGCCGAGTCGCCGCTGCCGCCGAACGTGCTCGGTTACGACCCGGCCTACCGCAGCCCGGTGCCCTACGACCCGGCGCTGGCGAACGCGCTGCTCGACCGCCACGGCTACCACCGGCGCGATCCGGACGGGTTCAGGCGCACGCCGGACAACCGCCCGCTCACCCTCACCATGCACAGCGAAGCGACCGTGGGCGGACGCCTGCGCGACGAACTGTGGCGCAAATGTCTGAACGCGATCGGCCTGCGTGTCACCTTCAAGTCGGACAAGAAGACCGAGATCATCAAGGCCTCGCGCCTGGGCACGGTCCAGATGTTCGAAAGTAACTGGATCGCCGACTTCCCGGACGGCGACAATTTTTATCAGCTGCTGTATGGGCCGAACGCCGGGCGCGCGAATTACTCGCGCTTCAACCTGCCGGCCTATAACGAGCGCTATGAAAAAGCGCGTGCATTGAAGGATGGGCCGGAGCGCCAGAAGCTGTATCTCGAGATGAACCAGCTGATCCACGCGTGGAACCCGTGGGTGCCGTTGACCCATGTGCTGTCGGGGGACCTGCGCCATCCGTGGTTGAAAAACTACAAACGCCATCCGGTTGAATTTACGCAGTGGCGCTATCTGGATGTCGATGTTGCGCAAAGAGCACGGTCCTCCCGGGCCAGGCGCTAGATTTCGTGAGTTTTTCCCAAATAAAACATTCCTGTTAGTTATACTGGCCGCCAGATATTTCATTGGATAGCGCCAAATAACCCGGCGTACCCTGAAATTGAAAAAATAACGTAATGCCAAGACATTACACATATACGAGCCGGTGTTGACTCCCCGGCCGCCCAGGGAAAACGTTAGGAGAAACGCGTGAAGTTAAAGAAGCTTGCCCATTTGATCGCCCTGATCGGCATAGTCGGCCCTGCAATGGCCCAGGACGTCCCGGTCACCGGCAAAATCCAGCGTGTCGAGATCACCGGCAGTAGCATCAAACGTATTGCCAAGGAAGGCGCACTGCCCCTCGAGATCATCTCGCGCAAGCAGCTTGAAGACCAGGGCATCGTCAGTGCCGAGCAGCTGATCGCGACCCTGAACATCAATGGCAACGGTTCCGACAACCTGGCCTCGAACGCCGACGTCACCTCCGGCGCCCAGCGCGGCAACAACGGCGCTTCGTCGGCCAACCTGCGCGGCCAGGGCGCCGACTCGACCTTGGTGCTGCTCAACGGCCGCCGCATCGCGACGCACGGCATGAAGGGTTCGGCAGTCGACCTGAACTCGATCCCGATGTCGGCGGTCGACCGCGTCGAAGTGCTGAAGGACGGCGCTTCCGCGATCTACGGCACCGATGCAATCGGCGGCGTCATCAACTTCATCCTGAAAAAGAACTACAAGGGCCTGGAAGCCCAGGGCTTCGTCGACGTCACCGAGGCGGGCGGCAGCGAGATCGGCCGCGCTTCGCTCACCGGCGGCTGGGGCGACCTGGATAGCGACGGATGGAACGTGCTGGCCACCTTCTCGCACCGCGAAAACAAGGCCCTGCGCGGCGACCAGCGCGACTTCGTGAACACCTTCCAGCCGGACCGCGGCGTGTCGGTGGATACCCGCGGTTCGCCAAGCGGCAACGTGTTCGCCACCACCGTCGGCCCATCGCTTCTGTCGCGCACCGGCACCGGCCCGACCATCCCGGGCGGCGGCACCACCACCTATAACGGCATCAGCATCCTCGACCTGCCGGGCGGCCCTGGCTGCGCCAGCATCGACGGCATGGGGCCGTACGACGAGAAGCTGTGGAACAGCGCCGGCGCCGCCTATGGCTGCGCCTGGGACACCGGCCGCGCTGCCGTGCTGCAGCAGCCGGTCAAGAGCAGCAATGCGCTGGCGCGCGCCACCTTCCAGTCGGGCGAGCACCAGTTCTTCGTCGAAGCCGTGGGCTCGAACGTCGAAGTGGCCAAGCGCTTCTCGCCGAACCAGATTTCGCCGGGCACCACCACCTTCCCGGCCAGCTCGTTCTATCCGCGCACCGGCGCCGCCTACGACACCGTGTACAACGCACTGGTCAAGGTGTTCCCGAGCATCTCGGCCAACTACGGCCTGCCGATCGCCTACCGCTGGCGCTGCATGGAGTGCGGCAACCGCGAGATCGTCACCGAATCGAAGGCCGCGCGCCTGCTGATCGGCGCCGACGGCCCGGTCAACCTGTTCGGCAAGCGTTTCGACTACCGCACCGGCGTCTCGCGCGCCTTCAGCGAATCGGAGTCGCTGCTGGGCACGGGCTACAACTACACCGTCGCCCTGGCCAACGCGCTGGGCACCGGCAAGATCAACCCCTTCCTGCTGCCGGGCCAGCAACAGTCGCAGGAAGCGATCGACCTGATCAAGAGCACCTCGGCCGCCGGCGTCATCATGTACGGCGGCAAGACCATCCTGAGCCAGGTCGACGGCGCGCTCTCGGGCGAGCTGTTCAACCTTCCGGCCGGCACCGTGATGGGCGCGGTCGGCTTCGACCTGCGTCGCGAAGAGTACAAGTTCAACGGCGACAAGCGCGCAGCGGGTGCCCGCCCGGCGATCCTGAATGCGCCCTTCGACGATCCGAATGCGCTGGATGGCGTGCACCGCGACATCAAGGCCGTCTACGCCGAGCTGCTGATCCCGGTGATCACCAACCTGGACGTGACGCTGGCGATCCGCCGCGACCACTACAGCGGCATCGGCAGCACCACCAACCCGAAGATCTCGTTCCGCTACCAGCCGATCCCGCAGCTGCTGTTCCGCGGCTCGTACAACGAAGGCTTCCGCGCCCCGTCGTTCAACCAGCTGTACAACGGCATCACCGAGTCGCCGTACGCCGGCAAGGACCTGGTCGATCCGTCCAGGTGCCCGACCGGCCTGGTCGACGCGACCAAGCCTGGCTGCGAAGCGATCACCCCGAACATCTACACCGGTGGTAAATCGAACCTGGGTCCGGAAACTGCGAAGCAGGGCACCGTCGGCGTCGTGATCGAGCCGTTCAACTGGTTCTCGGCCAATGCCGACATCTGGGAAGTGCGCAAGCAGAACACCATCGATTCGTTCAACACCGCGACCATGGTGGCGAACTACAACCTGTTCTCGGAGAACTTCATCCGCGACGCGGCGGGCAACATCGCCTTCATCGACCAGCGCTGGGTCAACGCCGGCGAGCGCACCACCCGCGGCCTCGAGCTGGGTGCCCGCTTCAACGGCAAGTTCAGCACCGGTGCAATCTGGACCGTGGGCATGGACGGTTCGCGCCTGCTGGAGAAGAAGTCGCGCGCCACCACCAATGCCCAATTCGGCAAGAGCGAAGTGGGCCGCTTCACCTTCACCGGCGACCTGGGCCTGAAGTGGAAGCACAGCGCCTATGTGACCTACAAGTACGGCAACTGGAGCGGCCTGTTCCAGAACATCTACCGTTCGGGTTACGACGACCAGGTGCTGCCGGGTGTCGCCAATGGCCTGGTGAAGCCGTCCAACTACAATCCGAAAGTGGACGATTATTCGATCTTCAACCTGAGCGCGAACTACACCGGCTTCAAGAACCTGACGCTGACCGCGGGCGTGAAGAACATCTTCGACGAAGATCCACCGTTCGCGATCACCTACGACGGCAACACCGGCGCCGGCAGCTCGTGGGAGCCACGCGTGGCCGACCCGCGCGGCCGCTCGTTCACCCTGATGGCGACCTACAAGTTCTTCTAAGTTGACCGTTTATGGCGGCCCGCTGTCGAGGGAGGCGCAAGCCTTTCGCGGCGCGGGCCGTTTTTCTTTGGGGTGGATGGCATGAACAGTGGCAGCGTTCATACTTCCCAGTCACCTCGGCACGATAACTGTTTAGCGGTCCTCGCATGACTATCACCCGGCGCGGCTTCGGCGTCCTCACCGCAGCAGGCATCGCCGCCAGCTTTCCCTGCCTGGCTGGCGCGGCACCGCGCCGCCCCACCAAAAAGCTCATCAAACCCCCGCGCCTGCGCACCGGCGACCTGGTCGGCCTGATCGCCCCCGGTGGCTACACCAACGAGCGTTCCATCGACAAGGCGGTCCGCAACATCGAAGCGCTGGGCCTGCGCGTGAAAGTGGGTACTTACCTGCGGGCCGCGCACGGCAACTACGCCGGCTCGGTGCAGCAGCGCCTGGCCGACCTGCAGGCGATGTTCGCCGATCCGGAAGTGAAGATGATCTGGCCGATCCGCGGCGGCTCCGGCTGCATTTCGCTGCTGGCGAACCTGGACTATGGCCTCATCCGCCGCAACCCCAAAATCCTGCTTGGCTACTCGGACATCACGGCGCTGCACCTGGCCATCTACAACAAGACCGGCCTGGTAACCTTCCACGGCCCGGTAGCCTCGTCGACGCTGTCGGACTATTCGCGCGAGCACATGATGGCCGTGCTCACCGATCCGCGCGCGCCCTACACGATCCCGATGGCCCCGGAGAACGCGCTGCGCGCCCAGGCCGAGCCGCATTACGGCATCCGCACCGTCACCGCGGGCGTGGCGACCGGGCCGCTCATGGGCGGCAACCTGTCGCTGGTGGCGGCGCTCGCCGGCACGCCATATGCGGCGAACTTCCGCGACAGTTTGCTGTTCCTCGAAGAAGTCGACGAAGCGCCCTACCGGCTGGACCGCTGGCTGACCCAGCTCGATTTGTCGGTGGGGCTGGCCAATGCCGCGGCGGTGATCGTCGGCATTTGCGAAGACTGCAAGCCCGAGCCTGACCGGCCTTCGCTGACGCTGGACGACACGTTCGCCCAGCACCTGAACCGCCTGACGATACCGGCGGTGACGGGCTACTCGATCGGCCATATCCGCAACCAGTTCACGCTGCCGATCGGCGTGCGCGCCAGGCTCGATACCGCGGCGCAGAGCGTGACGCTGCTGGAAGCCGCGGTGTCCTGAACCGCCCGGGTCTTACTCGGCTGTGAAGCGGAACTTGACTGGGTAAATGAGTTCGCACGGGCTGCCGTCGCAGATGCCGGGCTTGAAGCGCTGCGTCATCGCGACCATGCCCACATAGCGCCCCAGTTCCGGGTGCGGAGCGCCGATCATCGTCGCATTTTTCGGCACGCCATCCTTGCCGATCAAGGTATAGAGCGTCAGCTCGCCCTGGAAGTCGGTGAACTTCTTGTAGACGTTGGCGATGGCTGTGTACATCGCGCGCGTGCCCTTGAGCGGATAGGGCGGCTCGTCGCCCGGCGCCAGGCCCGGGTAGTCTTCGCGCACCACGTTCTTTTGCTGCTCGGTGAGCTGCTCCCAGGAGGCATCGTAAGGGACGGTGCCAATGACACGGTCCATGCGCAGCATCGATCCAAGGCCCTTGCCGTCCTTGATCGCAAAGCGGTCTTCCGACACGCCTGCGTGGGACGGCGCGGTGCTTACGAGATACCCGTTGCGGAATTCGCCGCTGGCGACGCGGCCGCTGCCGGCATAGGTGATTTTGCCCTGGCCGTGGAAGCGGTCGTTGGCCCATTGCCCTTCGTAGCTGCCGCCCAGCGCGAACACGGCCTTGCCCTGCCCGTGGCGCTTGCCGGCCTTCCATTCGCCTGCGTAGGTCGACCGGTCCGGCGCGACATGCTCCCCCACGCCTTCGCGCATCCCGTCGACGACGCCGCCCTCGTACATTCCGTCGCCATTGGTATGCTTGAAGAAGCCGGCGCCGTGCGGCAGGCCCTGCCTGAACGTGCCGGTGTAGCTGCCGTCGCGGTAGCTCAAGCTGCCTTCGCCCGCGACGTCGCCGCGCACCAGGTTCGCTTCCAGCTTGCGCTTGCCCTCGCCGGGCACGCGCCATTCGAGCACGCCCCGGCCCTCGGCGTAACCGTCCTTGCAGGCGCCGCTCCACGAGATGGCGTCGCCCGCCGGACGCGGCATGACCGCCGCGATGCGGCAGTCCGCTTTACCGATGTAGGCAGCCGGTTCGGCAGCCTGGGCGGCGCCGGTCAGGCACAGGGAGAAGAGCAGGGGCAGGGCTGGGCGGAATGCGGGCATGCTGGAAGTGGCGAGAATAGGAAATGCCTATTCTATGGGCGTTGGCGCCATCCAACAAAGCGATATTGAACTAACTTGGCACATAGACATATTGTCTTTTGGTAAGTACACTTGTCTGTTGGTCCACATTTATTCCCTACACATGAACTTCCTCACACAGCTTGCCGCCATCGGGCGGCAGCTAGCCTCGTTTGCCGCCGTCCTCGCCATCGCCGGCTGCGCGACCGTCCCGGTCGATACCTATGCCCACTTCACCGCAGCCGAGGTCGAGGCCTTCCTGGCGCAAAAGGCGGCGCAGGCCGGTGCGCGCAAGCCGGCCGCGCTGGGCGCCGCCTACACCACGATGGAAGAGCGCGCACTCACCGATGGACGAACCTACATCTGTAACGGCACCTATCGCTTTACCAAGGTCACCGATTGGGTGATCACGCCGGCCGCCAATGGCGCCTTTTCCGCCAAGCAGGTCGAGGTCACCAGTTGCGTGGCGCCGTACAACTACGAAGTGGTGAACCGTGAAGGGCGGGTGATCGGCGAGGAAGTCTTCATCAAGTTCCCGCTCGAGGGTGATGCCGTCGCGCTGCGCCAATACCGCAAGAACGGCGCCCGCCTGGTGTACGAAGGCGCCCACTGGAAGCGCAACGGCCTGCCGCTGTTCTCGCCTTTGTCGGCGGACAACAAGGCGATCAATGGTGCGGAAGAGTTCCAGTACTACCCGATCAGCCCCATCAAATGGACCCCTGCCCGCCAGCGCGAGCTGCTGCAAATGGCCGAGGACTACCACGCCGCGGCCGATGCATCGAAGCAGGCCAAGGCAGCGCAGGATGCGGCCGATGCCGAAGAACGCCAGGAGGAGCAGCGCAGGCTGGCCGCGGCGCTGCGGCAGTTCAGCGATACCTTTGCCAAGGAGACTGCGCAGAACAACGTCAACATCGAGCGCTCGAACGCCAACCTGCGCCGGGCGCAGCAACTGCAAGCGAATCACTACGCGCGCCAGGCCGAGATCGCCAAGCGCGAACAGCGGGCCAAGGAATACATCGCCGGCAACCACCGCGACGATGCACCGGTAGCCCAGGCCCCGGCCGGCAACGCCAGGACGCAGGCACGCGCGGTGGCGGCGAAGCCGGAGAAGCCGGAGAAGGTGGCAGCGCGGGCCATGCCGGCCCAGGCATGGACCCCGAGCGCCAGTCCCCCCGCAGCGCTGCCTGCGCGTGAGCCGGCGCGCGCGCCTGAGCAAGAGCGCGCCCAGATCGGAGACGATCCGCGCAGCTGCGTGTCGGCGCCGACCTTCGGCCGCGACCCGAACTGCAAGGAAGGCATTTCGGCCGCGATCACGAACGGATGCGACCATACGGTCGAGGCAAAGATGTGCTTCTTCACGACCAAGGGCAAATGGACTTGCGGCGCGACCTTCGGCATCAATCCGGGCAAGCGCTGGTCGCACGCCTCGTGCTTCGGCACCTCGCGCATTTTCTACGACGTGCGGCGCAAGGGCGACAACCGCAAGTTCGCTTCCCCGGACTAAGCCCGTTCCAGGCGCAGGCTCATCGACACGGCGCCGACCGGCACGCCCCGGATGCGGTACAGGTCGGGCACTTCGCCGGTGACGTGAAAGCCGGTGCGCACATAGAGCCCACGGGCCTTGTGGTTCTGCGACATCACTTCCAGGTCGACCCAGTCGAGGGTCGGCATGCTGCGGGCCCAGGCCAGGGCCTCCTGCACCAGCCGCGTGCCCAGGCCCGCGCGGCGCTGGTCGTGGCGCACGCCCATGCCGAGCAGGGTGCGGTGGCTGGACGCCGTGTCAAGGTAGCCGCGCAGGTCGATATGCCCGGCGATCGCGCCCGCCGCGTCGAGCGCGATCCAGACATGGCGCCAGCCCGGTTCTCCGGCAGGTGTCGCCACGCCGCTTGCAAAGCGTTCCTGCATCGCCGGCGGCACGCCGGCGTCGGTCGGCTCCATCGGCTGGAACAGGACGCCGTCGCGGCCATTCTCGGCCAGCTGCTCGCCCAGGTAGGCGAACAGCGCCGGCAGGTCGCCGGCGGTCGCCGGACGGATGGCGATCACAGTGCGCGCGCGATCAGGATCTTCTGGATGTCGCTGGTGCCTTCGTAGATCTGGCACACGCGCACGTCGCGGTAGATGCGCTCGACCGGGAAGTCGGCCACATAGCCGTAGCCGCCGAATACCTGCATCGCATTCGACACCACGCGCTCGGCCATCTCGGAGGCGAACAGCTTGGCCATCGCGGCTTCCTTCAGGCAGGGCAGGCCGGCATCCTTCATCGACGCCGCGTGCAGGATCAGCTGGCGCGCCGCCTCGATCTGCATCGCCATCTCGGCCAGGCGGAACTGCACCGACTGGTGCTCGAAGATCGGCTTGCCGAAGCTCTCGCGGTCTTTCGAATACGCCAGCGCCGCCTCGTACGCGGCGCGCGCCATGCCGACCGACTGCGAGGCGATGCCGATGCGGCCGCCCTCGAGGCCCGACAGGGCGATCTTGTAGCCCATGCCCTCGTTGCCGATCAGGTTTTTCGCCGGGACGCGGCAGTTCTCGAACAGGATCTGCGCGGTGTCGGACGAATGCTGGCCCATCTTTTCTTCGATGCCGGCGACGATGTAGCCGGGCGTATTGGTCGGCACCCAGAAGGCGCTGATGCCCTTCTTGCCGGCCGCCTTGCTTGTTACGGCCATGACGATGGCCACGTCGCCGTATTTGCCGCTGGTGATGAACTGCTTGGTGCCGTTGATGACGTAATCATCGCCGTCGCGTACCGCCGTGGTGCGCAAGGCGGAGGCATCGCTGCCGGTGTGCGGCTCGGTGAGCGCGAAGGCGCCCAGCATGTCGCCTTGCGCCAGTGGGCGCAGGAAGCGCTCTTTTTGTTCGTCGTTCGCATACATCATGGCGATGCTGCAGACCGGGCAGTTGTTGACCGAGATGATGGTCGAGGTGCCGCCGTCGCCGGCCGCGATTTCTTCCAGCACCAGCGCCAGCGACACGTAGTCGAGGCCCGCGCCGCCATATTGTTCCGGCACCGCGACGCCGAAGGCGCCCAATGCGGCCAGTTCCTTCAGCTCTTCTTTCGGGAAGCTGTGTTCCTTGTCGCGGCGGGCGGCGCCGGGGGCCAGGCGCTCCTGCGAAAAGCTGCGCAGGGCGTCGCGGATCATCTGGTGTTCTTCGCTCAGTATCATCTTGTCTCGTTGTCTTGTTATGGGATGTGCGGCTTACCAGGGAATCGGTTCGCCGTCGTGGTTCAGGAAGCTGCCGTTGCTGGACGCGTCGAGCCTCGCCAGCGTGGCGCGCAGGTCGCTCACGCTTTGTTCGACGTTCAAGGGCGCGCCTGCTCCGCCCATGTCGGTCTGGACCCAGCCCGGATGGAAGGCAACGCAGGTCACGCCTTGCGCGCCATATGTGATGGCGGCGTCGGCCAGCACCGAATTGAGCGCGGCCTTGCTGGCGCGGTAGAGCGTGCCTTCGGTGCTGTGGCGCGCGCCGATCGAGCCCATTTTGGAGGACAGCACCGCCAGCTTGCCGCGCGCATTGGCCACCAGCGGCGCCACGACCGGGATCAGGCGCATTGCGGACAGCACATTGGTGTGCATGACGGTGTCGAATTCGGGACCGGTCGGGAAGCTCGTATGCGGCGGGCCATAGACGCCGGCGACCAGCCAGGCCGCGTCGACCTGTTCGTCGTCGAGCCGCCAGGCCAGTGCGGCGATCGAGTCGGCATCGAGCACGTCGAGCTGGTGGGCTTCGGCGCCCATCTGCGCGAGTGCGTCGCAGTCTTCCTGCTTGCGGGCGGTGGCGATCACGCGCCAGCCATCAAGACGGTACTGGCGCACCATCTCGCGGCCGATGCCGCGCGAGGCGCCGAGGATCAGGGCAGTGGGCATGACAGGCTCCTTGTCATTTGTAGGGTGGTCGGCTGTGCCGACCGCGCGTTCAATCGCATGCTATGCCAATACGCGTGTTCCGGTTGAACGCGCGGTCGGGGGACCCGACCACCCTACGATTCGTGGTTAATCTGGCAAATATGCCCCCATTAACCACATTCCGTGTTTAAACCAGCTCGATCGCCATCGCAGTCGCTTCACCGCCACCGATGCACAGCGACGCCACGCCGCGCTTGCCGCCGGTGCGCTTGAGCGCGCCCAGCAGGGTCACGATGATGCGCGCGCCCGAGGCGCCGATCGGGTGGCCCAGCGCGCAGGCGCCGCCGTGGATGTTGACCTTGTTGTGCGGGATGCCGAGGTCGCGCATGGCCGCCATCGGCACCGCGGCGAAGGCCTCGTTGATCTCGAACAGGTCGACGTCGGCAGCAGTCCAGCCGGTCTTCTTGAAGAGCTTTTGCATCGCGCCGATCGGGGCGGTGGTGAACAGGTTCGGCTCCTGGGCGAAGGTGGCGTGGCCGATCACGCGGGCGATCGGGGTCAGGCCCAGTTCTTTCGCTTTCGATTCGCGCATCATCACCAGGGCGGCGGCGCCGTCGTTGATCGACGAGGACGAGGCGGCGGTCACGGTGCCGTCCTTCTTGAAGGCAGGCTTGAGCGACGGGATCTTGTCGACCTTGGCCTTCATCGGGCCTTCGTCCTTCTCGATCACCAGTTCGCCGGTGCGGGTGGCGACGGAGACCGGCGCGACTTCCCAGTTGAACCAGCCTTCGTTGTTGGCGGCCTGGGCACGCTTGACCGATTCAATCGCGAAGTTGTCCTGCTCTTCGCGCGAGAACTGGTAAGTGGCGACGCATTCTTCGGCGAAGGTGCCCATCGAACGGCCTTCGCCGGTCTTCTCGTTGCGCGAGTAGGCGTCTTCCAGGCCGTCGAGCATCATGTGGTCGAACATCGGCGCATGGCCGATGCGGTAGCCGCCGCGCGCCTTCGGGATCAGGTAGGGCGCGTTGGTCATCGACTCCATGCCGCCCGCGACGACGATGTCGGCGCTGCCGGCGACCAGCTGGTCGTGGGCGAAGATCGCGGCCTGCATCGCCGAGCCGCACATTTTCGAGAGGGTGACGGCGCCGACCGACATCGGCAGGCCGGCCTTGATCAGCGCCTGGCGCGCCGGGGCCTGGCCCTGGCCGGCCATCAGGCAGTTGCCGAAGTAGACGTGTTCGACGCTGTCGGCTGCGACGCCGGCGCGTTCCACCGCGGCCTTGATCGCCACCGCGCCGAGGTCGCTCGCCGACTTCGACGAGAAATCGCCCTGGAAGGCACCCATCGGGGTACGGGCGGCGCCAACGATAACGACTGGATCATTCATGGTGTGTGTTCTCCAAAAGGGTTGGCTGTGCAGGTGAATGCTGCGGCGCCGGGGTGGGGATAGCCTGGGAATGGCAAAAGCGGATCTGCTGCGGATACGGGAAGACGTCGTCGACGACGCCCGCCAGGATACGGTCCTTGTGGGACTGCCAGTAATCGCGGGTGAGCAAATCCGCGTGGTGTTTCATAAAGTAGTGACGGATCCTGGGATTTCCAAGCAGGAAGCGGCCGAATTGTTCCGGGAAGACGTCGTGCTTGCCGATCGGGTACCAGGGCTCGGCCGACATCTCGTCTTCTTCGTTGCGCGCTTGCGGAATATCGCGGAACTGGCAGTCGGTTAAATATTCGATTTCATCGTAATCATAAAACACGACGCGGCCATGGCGGGTGACGCCGAAATTTTTGTACAGCATGTCGCCCGGGAAGATATTCGCCGCGACCAGGTCCTTGATCGCATTGCCATATTCGACCACGCCGTGCTCGATGCGTTCTTCATTGCCCTGTTCCTGCGCATTGCCGAGATAGATATTCAGCGGCACCATGCGGCGCTCGATATACAGGTGGCGCACGATAATCCGCTCGCCTTCGATCTCGACCAGCGAGGGCGCGAATTGCTGCAGCTCGGCCAGCAGCTCTTCCGAAAAGCGCGCCAGCGGAAAGGCGACGTCGGAATATTCGAGGGTATCCGCCATGCGCCCCACGCGGTCGTGGTGCTTCACCAAGAGGTATTTTTCCTTGACCAGCGCGCGCGTGGTGTCCTTCGGCGGCGGATAGAAATCCTTGATCACCTTGAACACATAGGGGAAGGACGGCAGCTCGAACACCAGCATCACCAGCCCGCGGATGCCGGGCGCGATCTGGAAGCGATCCGAGCTGTGCTTGAGGTGCTGCAGGTAGTCGCGGTAGAACAGGGTCTTGCCCTGCTTCTGCAGGCCCAGCACCGTGTAGATTTCGCTGCGCGGCTTGCGCGGCATCAGGCTGCGTAAAAAGCCCACGAACGCCGACGGCACTTCCATGTCTACCAAAAAGTAGGCACGGGTGAAGCTGAAGAGCAGGGTGATGTGATACACGTCGGTCAGCACCGTGTCGAGTACCAGCCGCTGCTCCCGGTTGTGCAGCACCGGGATCACGAAGGGGTAGTCGCGCGGGCCATTGATGGCGCGGCCGACGATATACGCGCCCTTGTTGCGAAAGAAAGGGCTCGACAGCACTTGCAGCTGCAGATTCGGCTCGGCCTGGTCGAGCCCGAAAGCTTCGATCATGCGCGCTTCGACCTGCGCGGCATCGCGGTCGAGGTCGGCGAACGGGACGTTCAGCTGGAAATTGGTGACGACGCGCTTGAGCGCGCAGCGCAGGCCGTCCGCCGCCGGGTAATACACGCGGTAGGTCGGCTGCAGCTCGTCAGTCTCGATGTACTCGGTGGAGATCACCGGGCGCACGAAGATATAGTCGTTATGGTAATAGCTGCGGTGCAAAATGATGCAGCTGACCGAATTGAAGAAGGTTTCGGCCAGTTCCGGCTGCTTGTGGCCCGAGAGCAGGCCGATATAGTGCAGCTTGGTTTCGCGCCAGACCAGGTCGGTGAGTTCCTCGGCGGCGTACTCGTCCTCGAGCACGTGCACGCATTCCTGCACCCGCTGGTCGTAGTAATCGATGCGCTCGCGCGCCGCCTGTTGCGCGGTGCCCCAGTCGGCCGTCTCGAAATAGCGCTTGGCCTGCTGGCTGGCCTGGCGGAACAGGCGGTAATGCTTGTCGAAGCCATCCAGGATGGTGCGCGCGATGTCGAAGGCGATCTGGGAAGACAGCAGTTTGGGGAACGCTTGGCTGGTCATCGTTCGTCTCGCGCGCGGGCTGGGAAAGCGGACATTCTAGCAATGTAGGGTGGTCGGGTCCTCCCGACCGCGCGTTCATCCAGCCGATGCGTTATCTATATGCCGGTTATCGTTGAACGCGCGGTCGGCAAAGCCGACCACCCTACGAACGGCATACGCCATTGAAATGCCTTACATCGTCTCGCCAAACAGCTCACGCCCGATCAGCATGCGGCGGATCTCGCTGGTGCCCGCGCCGATCTCGTACAGCTTGGCGTCGCGCCACAGGCGGCCGACCGGGTATTCGTTGATGTAGCCGTTGCCGCCCAGGGTCTGGATCGCTTCGCCCGCCATCCAGGTCGCCTTTTCAGCCGAATAAAGAATCGCGCCGGCGGCGTCCTTGCGCAGGGCGCGCACGGCGGCGGCGTTATCCGCGCGGTCGCAGGCCTGGCCGACGGCATACACGTAGGCGCGGCAAGCCATCATGGTCGAATACATGTCGGCGATCTTGCCCTGCATGAGCTGGAACTCGCCGATGGCCTGGCCGAACTGCTTGCGCTCGTGGATATAAGGCACCACCGAATCCATGCAGGCCGACATGATGCCCAGCGGACCGCCCGACAGCACGGTGCGCTCGAAGTCCAGGCCCGACATCAGCACGTTCACGCCCTTGCCCAGGCCGCCCAGCACGTTCTCGACCGGCACTTCGCAATCCTGGAACACCAGTTCGCCCGTGTGCGAGCCGCGCATGCCCAGCTTGTCGAGCTTTTGCGCGATCGAGAAACCTTTAAAGCCTTTTTCGATCAGGAAGGCGGTCATGCCGCGCGGGCCGGCTTCCAGGTCGGTCTTGGCGTAGACCACCAGGGTGTCGGCGTCGGGGCCGTTGGTGATCCACATCTTGGTGCCGTTGAGCACGTAGCGATCGCCCTTGAGTTCGGCCTTGAGCTTCATGCTGACGACGTCGGAACCGGCATTCGGCTCGGACATGGCCAGCGCGCCGATGTGCTCGCCCGAGATCAGCTTGGGCAGGTATTTCTGCTTCTGCTCTTCGGTGCCGTTGCGCTTGATCTGGTTGACGCACAGGTTCGAATGGGCGCCATAGGACAGGCCGACCGAGGCCGACGCGCGCGAGATTTCTTCCATCGCGATGATGTGCGCCAGATAGCCCATGTTGGCGCCGCCGTATTCCTCGCTGACGGTGATGCCCAGCAGGCCGAGCTCGCCCATCTTCTTCCACAGGTCCATCGGGAACTGGTCGGTGCGGTCGATCTCCGCGGCGCGCGGCGCGATTTCGGCTGCTGCAAACTGTTGGACTGCTTCGCGCAGCGCGGCGATGTCTTCGCCATGGTCAAAGGTCAAGCCTGGGAGATGCAGCATGTCGTCGTCCTCACGTGAACGGGTTGGGCAGATAGTGGAGTGAATCATACTCGCCTCTTACGTTAACGTAAACGTCAACCAGGAGGCGGCAAAAAGGGGCTGGACCAGCCCCGGTGTGTGTCAGGCAGCGTCCTGGCGCTCGGTACTCTCGAGCAGCAAGCGGCGGCATTCTTCCTCGTGCGCGGCAATTTCTTCCAGCGCCATCTCGATATCGGCGCGCTGCTGTTCCAGCGTCACGCGCTGGTGGGCCAACACCCCGAGGAAGCGGTCGATCTGGGCCACGGTGTCGCGCGGCGATTCGTACATGTCGACGATGCTCTTGATTTCCGACAGGGTCAGGCCGAGGCGCTTGCCGCGCAGGGTCAGCTTCAGGCGGGTACGGTCGCGCGGGGTGTAGACCCGGTTGCGCCCGCCGACGCCTTCGCGCATGGGGCTGAGCAGTCCTTGGTCTTCATAGAAACGGATGGCGCGGGCGGTGATGTCGAATTCGCGCGCCAGTTCGGCGATGGTATAGGTGACCATGGTGGGCGGTAAGGGCAAAGGAAGCAAAAGCACGGAATCGCTTAAAATCACTGCTTGGCGCATTTCCGTTTACGTTAACGTTAAACACATTGTAGCGCGCCCGCCTTTCCACGAACACGAAAGATTTCCATGAACCCGCTCGAAGCCCAGCTGGCCTATCCTTATGGCGACACGATTCCCCAGCCCGGCGTCCTGAACGAGATCGTGCCGGGGCTGGCGTGGATCCGCATGCCGCTGCCGTTTGCGCTGGATCACATCAATTTGTGGTTGCTGAAAGACGAGCGGGAGGGACGCAGCGGCTGGAGCGTGGTCGATTGCGGGGCCGGCACCGACGCGACCCGCGCCGCCTGGGAGCAGGTGCTCGCCGAAGGGCTCGATGGCGCGCCGCTGTTGCGCGTGTTCGCCACCCATTGCCATCCTGACCACGTCGGCCTGTCCGGCTGGCTCAGCAAGCGTTTCGACGCGCCGTTCTGGACCACCACGGGCGAATTCGCGTTTGCCCGCATGATGGCGGCGGCTTTGCCGGGTGTCGATGGCCCGTCGGCCATTCCGCACTTCGAGCGCCATGGCCTGACCGATGCCTCGATGCTCGAGCAAATGCGGAGCCGCAAGAATTACTATCCATCGCTGGTGCCAAGCGTGCCGGAAGCCTATACCCGCCTGCAGGACGGCGACCGGGTCGATATCGGCGGCACCGATTGGCGCGTGATCACCGGTTTCGGCCATTCGCCCGAGCATGCGTCCTTGTATTCAGAGACATTGAATATCCTGATATCCGGCGATATGGTGCTGCCGCGTATTTCGACGAATGTCTCCGTCTTCGCGGTCGAGCCGGAAGGCAATCCGCTGCAGTTGTATCTGGATTCCTTGGAAAATTTCACAAACTTGCCAGAAGACACCTTGGTCCTGCCTTCGCACGGCAAACCCTTCCGCGGCCTGCATACCCGCATCGCCCAGCTGCGTGACCACCATGCAGAGCGGCTGGCCGAAGTGGTGGCGGCTTGCGCCGAACCGAAATCGGCGGTCGATATCGTGCCGATCATGTTCCGGCGCCAACTCGATGCCCATCAGCTGAGCTTCGCCCTGGGCGAGGCACTGGCCCACCTGCATCAGCTCTGGCAGGACGGCGTGCTGCGCCGGATCAAGGGTGCGGACGCCGTGATTCGGTTCCAAATTCTGTAACAATTCACTATCCATATACCGGGTCATGTGCGGCAAAATTGCCGTGAATTGTGCGGCATCGTCATAAAATTTCCGGTAGGATATATTTTTCTCTACTTTGATTGCGTAATGAGAGAGATTCGCTGTTTATAAAACAAGCGAATTCTATTAAATAATCACATCTTTGTTAAATTTTAAGGGTATGATTATCCGCGAGGCTTCTCAGCAGTAGGGAGCGCGGCCGTCCAGGCCATCCGATTCTAATTTGTAAGTATCACAATGAATTCATCCAATGAACGGGAGAGTTTCAGCGAGCGCCTGCAGCAGGCGCTGAAGAACGCTCACTACTCGCCCGATAGCCCGACCCGCCTCGCCAGGGAATTCAATATCCGCTTCGAAGGCCGCCCGATTACCGTCCATGCCGCGCGTAAGTGGCTGGTGGGCGAAGCCATCCCGACCCAGGAAAAACTGCGCATGATTGCCCAGTGGCTGGGCGTGCCTGCCGACTGGCTGCGCTTCGGCGGCGCCGAAAGCGTGGCTGCAGGCAGCGAAGGCGGGGGCGGCGCCCGGTTCGAGTCCGCCGACGTGAAGCTGATCGCGGATTTGCAGCGTCTCGACGAACATCACCGCCAGCTCGCCCGCGAGTTCATCCGGATGCTGGTGCGCATGAACCACCAGAAGCCAGAGCAAAAATAGTTTCGCAAATGCACTTTTCGTGACTTCCGGAACGCACAAACGGCCGGGAGTGGGTCATAATCAGTCAAGTGGCGAGCGGATCCGCCGCCACTGGTCACGTCAAGGAGCAGCTGCCGCATGCGAAACAATTACGCCAATACCGCCCAGCTCAAGGAACTCATGACCGCCCCGCCGATGACGGCGGCGCGCCATGCCGAAGTGATGCGACAACGGAATGCCAAACGGCGGATGATCGAAGAAGCGCGCGAGGCTAAGAAGGCCGACGACCCGTTCGACAGCGACAAACGCTGACGTAGCGGTAAGCCGGTCAGGCGTCCGGCGCGCTTTTCATGCCGCCCCAGCGCGGGGCGTGGGTGTTGTCGAGCCCAAGCAGGTCGACCGCCCGGTCGACCGTGTGTTCGACCATCTCCTCGATGGTCGCCGGGCGATGATAGAAGCTCGGCAGCGGCGGGAACACGATCCCGCCCATTTCCGTCACCGCCGTCATATTGCGCAGATGCGCCAGGTTGAACGGCGTTTCGCGCACCATCAGCACCAGCCTGCGTCTTTCCTTGAGCATCACATCCGCCGCACGCGTGACGAGATTGTCCGACAGGCCATGGGCAACGGCCGCCAGGGTTTTCATCGAGCAGGGTGCAATGATCATGCCGTCGGTCTGGAACGAACCGCTGGCGATCGAGGCGCCGATATCGCGGTTGCGGTGGACGACATCGGCCAGGCTTTCGGCATCGCGCCGCTGCAGGCCGAGTTCCTGGTGCAGGGTAAGGGTGGCGGCGTCGGAAATCACCAGGTGAGTTTCGACGCCGGGCATGGCGTGCAGGCGCTTGAGCAGCTGCACGCCATA
Source organism: Telluria sp. ZT3P39 (assembly GCF_059685935.1). Lineage (NCBI taxonomy): Bacteria > Pseudomonadati > Pseudomonadota > Betaproteobacteria > Burkholderiales > Oxalobacteraceae > Telluria > Telluria sp. ZT3P39. The sequence goes on along the minus strand of NZ_JCASIH010000005.1, from coordinate 188,768 downwards.
GGTCGCGCCGGTCGCGCCAGTGATGGCGACGATAATCCGGCGCAAACGGTCAGCCATTGTTCAGCAGGGTCTTCAGTTCGCCCGATTCGAACATTTCATTCATGATGTCCGAGCCGCCGATGAATTCGCCGCGCACGTACAGTTGCGGGATGGTCGGCCAGTTCGAATAATCCTTGATGCCCTGGCGGACTTCCGCATCGTCCAGCACATTGACGGTGGCGATATTCTCGACGCCGCAGGCTTTCAGGATCTGGATGGCGCGGCCCGAAAAGCCGCATTGCGGGAACTGGGCAGTTCCTTTCATGAAGAGCACGACCGGGGTGGTGGTCACGGTGTCTTTGATCCAGGTTTGAACGTCGCTCATGTTGTTTGCCTTCAGTGAGAATGGGTGAGATGGCGACATTTTATAAGAATTCGGCCAGGCGGACATTGGCGGCCAGTCCGGGGAAGGCAATTCTGTCGCTGATAGTGAAAATTAGCACGATTCTGCGAGGCGGCCGGCATCTGCGCCCGGGCGTCCACGGCCGGGTGATATGATCGCGCGGATTCCTTTCATTCGCAGGTCTTCGCCATGCAACAGCCACCCAAACGCGTTCCTTCCGCCGGCGCCAACCTCGCCATCGCCGCCCTGCTCGGCATCCCGGGCATGATCAACCTGGCCGGTGGGGCCGCGCGCGGCAGCGCCGGCGACATCATCTCCGGCATCGCGGCGCTCGCGTATGCGGGCCTGCTGGTGCGCGACGCCTGGTACATCAAGAAGACCGGCGCGCCGGCCATGCCGCAGGCGCGCATGCTGATGATCGGCTTCGCGTGCCTGGGCGTCTATCTGGTCGGGCTGCTCATCAAGCACAGCTGACCGACGCGCGGCCCCGGCAGGCCGCGCTTGCACGCTACGGGTTTTACTTGCGCAGCTTGGCGAAGGCTTCCGCCATCGCGCCGCCGGCCGCCGGCGCCGGTTTGTCCTGGCGCTGGCGCTGCTGCTGGTGCTGGGCCAAACGCTTGCTGTCGTCGCGGTCGCCGCGCTGTTCGGGCTTGCTGCCGTCCTGCGGCGCCGAGTCGGTGAGGCGCATGGTCAGCGCGATGCGCTTGCGCTTGGGGTCCACTTCCAGCACTTTTACCTTCACCACCTGGCCGGCTTTCACCACCGTGTGCGGGTCTTTGACAAACGTGTTCGACAGCGCCGAGATGTGCACCAGGCCATCCTGGTGCACGCCGATGTCCACGAACGCACCGAACGCGGCGACGTTGGTGACGACGCCTTCCAGGATCATGTCCGGGCGCAGGTCCGAGATCTCCTCCACGCCTTCTTTAAAGGTGGCGGTGGTGAATTCCGGGCGCGGGTCGCGGCCCGGCTTTTCCAGTTCCTTCAGGATGTCGGTGATGGTCGGCACCCCGAACTTCTCGTCCGCATACTTCGCCGGGTTGAGCGACTTGACCAGGGCGCTGTCGCCGATCACCGCCTTCATGTCGCGCTTGAGGTCCAGCAGGATCTTCTGCACCAGCGGATAGGATTCCGGGTGGACCGCCGAGGCATCGAGCGGGTTCTCGCCATTCATCACGCGCAGGAAGCCGGCCGCCTGCTCGAAGGTCTTGTCGCCCAGGCGCGGCACGGATTTGAGCGCCGCGCGCGAGGTGAACGCGCCCTTCATGTCGCGGTAGGACACGATGCTCTGCGCCACGCTCGAGGACAGGCCCGAGACGCGCGCCAGCAGCGGCGCCGAGGCAGTGTTCACGTCCACGCCCACCGCGTTCACGCAATCCTCGACCACCGCATCGAGCGAACGCGCGAGCTGGGTCTGGGACACGTCGTGCTGGTACTGGCCAACGCCGATCGATTTCGGGTCGATCTTGACCAGTTCGGCCAGCGGGTCTTGCAGGCGGCGCGCAATCGAGACCGCGCCGCGGATCGACACGTCGAGGTCCGGCAGTTCGCGCGAGGCGAATTCCGAGGCCGAATAGACCGAGGCGCCGGCTTCGGACACGACGATCTTGGTGAGCCCCAGTTCCGGACGCTGTTTAATGAGATCCTGCGCCAGCTTGTCGGTTTCGCGCGAGGCGGTGCCGTTGCCGATCGAGACCAGCGAGACATTGTGCTTCGCGGCCAGCTGGCCGAGGACGTGCAGCGCGCCGTCCCAGTCGTTGCGCGGCTGGTGCGGATAAATCGTGGCGGTATCGACCACCTTGCCGGTGGCGTCTACCACCGCCACTTTCACGCCGGTGCGCAGGCCCGGGTCCAGGCCCATGGTCGCGCGCGGGCCGGCCGGCGCCGCCAGCAGCAGCGCCTTCAAATTACGGGCGAATACCTGGATCGCATCGAGTTCGGCCTTCTCGCGCAGCGCGCCCATCAGCTCGGTCTCGATATACATGAAGCTCTTCACGCGCCAGGTCCAGCGCGCGGTGTCCAGCAACCATTTGTCGGCCGGGCGCCCAAGCGCCTTGATGCCGAAAGCGGCGCAGATGCGGCTCTCGCACGGGTTGTGCGGCGCATCCCATTTCGGTTTCTCCGCTTCCGTATCCAGGCGCAGGGTCACGTCCAGCATGCCTTCGCGGCGGCCGCGCATCAGGGCCAGCGCGCGGTGTGAGGGGATGGTGGAGAGGGTCTCGGAATAATCGAAGTAGTCGGCGAACTTCTCGCCCGCGTCTTCCTTGCCGGCGACGACCTTGGACTCGACCACGCCGTGCTCGCGCACGTAGTCGCGCAGGGCCTGCAGCAGCGCCGCGTCTTCGGCGAAGCGCTCCATCAGGATCTGGCGCGCGCCGTCGAGCGCCGCCTTCGCATCGGGCACGCCCGGGTTGGCGCCGCCGTCTTCATTGGTGAAGGCGTCGCGCAGGTAGCTGCCTGCTGCCTCGTCGGGATTGAGCATCGGGTCGGCCAGCAGGGCGTCGGCCAGCGGCGCCAGGCCCGCTTCGATCGCGATCTGGGCCTTGGTGCGGCGCTTCTGTTTATACGGCAGGTAGAGGTCTTCGAGACGGGTCTTGTCTTCGGCCAGTGCGATCGCCTGCATCAGCTCCGGCGTCATCTTGTTCTGCTCGGTGATCGAGGCGATGATCGACGCGCGCCGGTCTTCGAGTTCGCGCAGGTAGCGCAGGCGCTCTTCCAGCAGGCGCAGCTGGATGTCGTCGAGCCCACCGGTGGCTTCCTTGCGGTAGCGGGCGATGAAGGGGACGGTCGCGCCTTCGTCGAGCAGAGCGACGGCAGCGGCCACCTGGGCTGGTCTGGCGGACAGTTCGAGGGCGAGGCGTTGTTCGATGGAGGGCAGCATGGTGCTTGGGTCGCGTGGTTCAGAAGGTCAAGCGAACAATCATACGCAAACCCGGCGGATACGCCAGTCTTGACAGCCGCATCCGATCATGCGAGAACAGTCGGCTGCGCGCAACGCCTGCGCATGCGAAAAATCTGCGCCCAGTAGCGCGAACGAGTTTTTGTCCGCTACGTGCGATTCCGAACAAAACGGAAGTGCCCGTATGAAGGATAATGGTATTTATTGTCGTTTTTTATACGAACACACGAGACCCAATGCACACAGTCGATGATCACCGCGAGAACGCCGCCGACGCAGCACCAGTCGCCCGCGCTCCCGCACGCGCTCCCGCCCTGCCCGCGCCGGTGGTGAGCTGGCTGCAACGGGTCGAAGCGGCGGCGCATCCGCAGCCGAAACTCACCGACGAGATCGTCGATCCGAAAGCGGTGCAGTACAAATTCGTCTACGTGATGGCGCCCACCAGCGGCGGCCGCCATGTCGCGATCTGCCTGTGCAAGGCGCGCCTGCGTCCGAACGGCGACGTCGCCGCCGCCAGCCCGGTGAGCGAAGTGTTTTCGCTGCTGTCGGCGCCACCAGGCTATCTCGAAGGCGAAGACGTCGACCTGGTGCGCTTCTTCATCGCCATGCGCAGCGGCTCGGCCCAGGGCACCAGCGCCACCGAACCGAAAGGTAAAGTCGGCGCGATCCTGCTGCAGATGCTGCTCGAGCAGGGCAAGCTGCTGTGGGCGAACTCGTGGTCCGACATGGCCGGTGGCCTGGTCTATCCGCTGCAGGCCGGCCCGCAGCGCCTGGCCAGCCTGGCCTGGCGCGACGAGGGCCGCGTGGCCAGGCTCGGATGGTCGGTCGAACCGGCCAAGGGCGCGACCCACAGCGCGGCCGACCAGATCGACTACATGCTGCCGACCGACCCGCCGTGGTATATCGACAACCTGTCGATCGGGCCGCTCGAACTCAATCGCGGCGGCATCGACATCTCGCTGGCCGAACTGCAGGCCCTGGTGGCGCAGGCCCCAACGCTTACCGGCACCGACAAGAAGCGCGTGTCGCAACTGCTGCTGGCGCACGGCCTGCAAGGCCTGATGCCGCTGCCGCAGCCGCTGACCCAGCGCCTGCGCAACGACGTCAAACCAATCCCGCACCTGCTGCTCGATTCGGTCCAGATGGCCGACGCGGGCGCCGCGCGCTGGCAGGATTTCGCGGTGCTGGCCTACGACTACGACGGCCAGCGCGTGTCCTTCGATCCGGCCCAGCGCGTGGTGCGCCAGATCGGCGACGTCACCGAGATCATCGAACGCGACCCGAAGGCCGAAGCCGCGGCGCTCAACCAGCTCAATGAGCTGGGTTTCCGCAAGCCCCTGATCGCCCCGTTCAACGCCATGGCCGGCGCGCTGGCGCTCGACAGCCAGGCGCACTGGCTGCGCTTTGCCGAAGCCGACCTCGATGCATTGAGCGACGCCGGCTGGCATGTGCAAAAGTCCGCCAAATACCGCTACGACGTGGTGCCGGTCGAAGAATGGTATGCCCACATCGACGAACCGGTCGAAGCGGGCAATGCCTGGTTCGAGCTGGAGCTGGGCATCATCGTGGCGCGCCAGCGCGTGGCGCTGCTGCCGGTGCTGGTGCAGCTGATCCGCAGCGCCCCGGCCGACTTCGACCCGGCCGTGCTGGCCGCGCACGCCGAAGCCGACCAGATGCTGGCTACCCTGCCCGACGGCGTGCGCGTGGCGCTGCCGTGGGGCCGCCTCAAACCCATCCTGGCCACGCTGGGCGAGCTGTATTTCAATGACAAGATCAAGGGCCGCATCCGCCTGTCCACGCTCGACGCGGCGCGCCTCGAAGAACTGGCGCGCGGGCTCGAGCTGCGCTGGAGCGGGGGCGAACGCCTGCGCGAGACCGGCCGCAAACTGAGCCAGTTCGGCGCCGTGAAAAAAGTCGAGCCGCCAAAAGGCCTGCAGGCTACCCTGCGCGACTACCAGCTCGATGGCCTGTCGTGGATGCAGTTCCTGCGCGAGTACGACCTCGGCGGCATCCTGGCCGATGACATGGGCCTGGGTAAAACGGTGCAGACGCTGGCCCACATCCTCATCGAGAAAGAAGCGGGCCGCCTCACCAGCCCGGCCCTCGTGATCGCGCCGACCAGCCTGATGGCCAACTGGTTCGACGAAGCCGCGCGCTTTGCGCCGAGCCTGAAGGTGCTGCTCCTGCAGGGCAAGGAGCGCATGGACCTGTTCGACCAGATCGACGGCGCCGACATCGTGCTGACCACCTATGCGCTGCTGCCGCGCGACGAAGAAAAACTGCGCGAGCACCACTATCACCTGGTGATCCTCGACGAATCGCACTACATCAAGAACACCCGCTCCAAGGCGGCGCAGACGGCCGGCTCGCTCGACGCCCAGCACCGCCTCTGCCTGTCCGGCACCCCGCTCGAGAACCACCTGGGCGAGCTGTGGTCGCAGTTCCACTTCCTGCTGCCTGGCCTGCTGGGCGACGAGAAGACCTTCAACAGCCAGTTCCGCCACCCGATCGAACGCCAGGACGACCCGGTGCGCCGCATGCTGCTGAACCGCCGCATCAAGCCTTTCCTGCTGCGCCGCACGAAAGACAACGTGGCCAAGGAACTGCCGCAGAAGACCGAGATGGTGCGCCGCATCGAGCTCTCCGGCCCGCAGCGCGACCTGTACGAAACCGTGCGCCTGGCGATGGACAAGAAGGTGCGCGAAGAGATCGACCGCAAGGGCGTGGCGCGCAGCCAGATCGTCATTCTGGAAGCGCTGCTCAAGCTGCGCCAGGTCTGCTGCGACCCGCGCCTGGTGAAGGCCATGCCGGCCAAGAAGAACACGGCCGCCATTTCCGCCAAGCTGACCGACCTGATGCAGATGGTCGAAGACCTGCTCGGCGAAGGCCGCAAGATCCTCGTGTTCTCGCAGTTCACCAGCATGCTGGCCCTGATCGAAGAAGAGCTGCAGCTGCGCGGCATCCGCTACGCGCTGCTCACCGGCGAAACCCGCGACCGTTCGGCCCAGGTGGCCGCCTTCCAGCAGGGCGCGGTGCCGATCTTCCTGATCAGCCTGAAGGCCGGCGGCGTGGGCCTGAATCTCACCGCGGCCGACACCGTGATCCACTACGACCCGTGGTGGAACCCGGCGGCCGAAAACCAGGCCACCGACCGCGCCTGGCGCATCGGGCAGGATAAACCGGTGTTCGTCTACAAGCTGATCGCCAAGGGCACGCTGGAAGAAAAGATCCAGCTGCTGCAGCAGAAGAAGTCGGAACTGGCCAATTCGATCCTGGCCGAAGGCGAATCGCAGAAGATGGCGCTGACGCAGGAAGACCTGCAGGCGATTTTCGCGCCGCTGGAGGAGTAAGGATACGTTCGCGTATCGTGGTTCGTAGGGTGGGCGGGTCCCCCGCCCGCGCGTTCAAATCCAATACGAACAGATATACGTTCGTTCGGATACCGGTTGAACGCGCGGGCGGCAAAGCCGCCCACCCTACAATCGCGACATCAAAAAAGGGCTGCCCGTATACACCGGCAGCCCTTCTTCATTCAAGCCTTGCAGCCTTACTTATAAAACGCTTCGACCTTGCCTTTCAGTTTGATCAGCATCGGCTTGCCCTTGCGGTCGAGCGTCTTGCCGGCGGCGACCTTGATCCAGCCTTCGCTGAGACAATACTCTTCCACATCGGTGCGATCCTTGTCGTTGAAGCGGATGCCGATGTCGTGCTGGAAGACGTCGCGGTTATGGAAAGGGCTGCTCGGGTCGATCGAGAGCCGGTCTGGGAGCGGGGGGAGGGTAGCGGTATCGTTCATAGAGGCGAATTATCTAACAACCGCGCGCGCAGTGGCGCATTTTTCGTTTATGCGACCTGCATGTCCTCTTGGCCCTTCTATACAAGTAAGCAAAAGGACGGATATACTGTCTGACAACCTTCTTGTTCCACCGCTAACAGAAAGTGCCCGATGATCTGTAGCACCGATGTTGCCACTCCTGTTACCAAGCCTGCGCCGGATAGCCCGGAACAATCCGCGGCCAGCATGCCCGTCCCCAGCGAGCAGTTTCGCACCATCGCCGAACTGGCCGGCGACATCGCCTTCAGCATCGATCTGCCTTCGCACACCCTGCGCTATGTGAGCCCTGCGTTCTCCGAACTGCTCGGCTATCCCGCCGGCGCACTGCAGGCAGCGCTCGCGGGCAGCGGCCCGCATGCCGACCTCGCCGCCCTCGGCGCCTATCTCGCATCGGGCGGCCATGCGCCCGGAGTACGCAGCGTGCACGACGTCGAGGTATGCAATGCCGATGGCCATCCGGTCGGCCTGCAGGTCATCGCGACCGTGATGCGCAATGAAGACGGCGGCAGCGCGCTGGTGGGGCAGTTGCGCGACCTGACGCAGCAGCGCGCCCATTTCGCCGACCAGCGCCGTTTCGCGAGCATGCTGAACCACGAATTCCGCACGCCGCTGGCCACCATCGACGGCGCGATCCAGCGCCTGGAAGCGACTTCGCATGGCGCCGACGAGCCGACCCGCCAGCGCTACCGCAAGATCGCGGTGGCGGCCGACCGCCTGATCGCCATGCTCGACGAATACCTGTCACCGGACCGCATGGCGGCCATCGGCAAGGTGCGGCAGCCGAATACCATCGCGCCGGCCGACCTGCTCGAAGCAGGCGCGAAACAGGTGCGCGACGCCGGGCGCGAAGCTGCGCTGGATGCGAGCGAGCTGCCGCTGGCGCTGCGCGGCGAACCCGAAGGCCTGCGGCTGGCATTGAAGGTCCTGGTGGACAACGCACTGCTGTTTTCCCCGCCCGGCACCAAGGTGGCGCTGGGCGCGCGCCGCAGCGGCGGCGGCGTCGAGTTCACGGTGCGCGACGAAGGCAAAGGCGTGCCCGCGGACGAAGCGGCGCGCATCTTCGACAAGGGCTACCGCGGCCGCAACGCAGAAGGCCTGCCGGGCAGCGGGCTTGGACTTTACATGGCACGCTCGATCGTCGACGTCCACGGCGGCATGCTGCGCCTGGGTGCGCACGAGGGCGGTGCTGAATTCCGGTTATGGCTGCCGGCACTGGAGAGCGGCGGGCAACAACGACTTGCCTCATCCAGTCCCAGCAGTGATAATCGGACGGACGAATAACTGGCCCATCCATGACGCAGATACTGATTGTTGAAGACAATGGCGAATACGCAGACGACATGGCCGAGTTCCTGAGGGAGCTCGATCACGACGTCACGATCGCCAAGACCGCGAGCGAAATGTGGGCTGCCCTGACCCGTACCCCGGCAGCAGTGGTGGTGCTGGACCTGGGCCTGCCTGACGAAGATGGTTTCAATGTCATTCCGCGCATGCGCCAGCTCTATCCGGAGATCGGGCTGCTGGTGCTGACGGGACGCGTCGCATTCGACCACCGCATCCTCGGCCTGCGCCTGGGCGCCGACCATTACCTGACCAAGCCGATCAAGTTCCCCGAGCTGGCCGCCCACATCGAAGCACTCGACCGCCGCGTGCGCCCGGCCGACCCGGCGCCGGCGCCAAGCAAGTGGATGCTGCGCGTGAGCGCACGCCAGCTGGAGCTGGCCGGCAAGGTGATCGACCTGACCGAGAAGGAGTGCAACTTCCTGCACCTCCTGACCATCAACACCCGCCCGGTCCCGCGCCACGTCATCGTGGCCGGCATGGGCGGCGAAGACCCGGACGCCAGCCGCCGCGTCGACATGCTGGTCTACCGCCTGCGCAAAAAGGCCCGCTCCGGCCTCGGCCAGGACCTCCCCCTGCGCAGCGCCTACGGCGAAGGCTACAGCCTCTCCGCCGGCTTCACCCTCTCTTAATGAGGGTCAGAGTCGAATTATTGAGCAATTGATCCTCCAGGGTGGGCGCAGGTCCCATCCTGGGGCTCAGCAAGCTTAATTGGGGACAGAGTCAGCCCATTTTCCGCCAACCTTGCGATTAATTGGGGACAGAGTCAATTTTTCGACTAGAATTGCCTGCTCGACCGTTGAGCACTCCCATGGCACGCCTTCCCCGACTCATCATCCCGAACCAGCCGCACCATGTCATCCAGCGCGGCAATGACCGGCAGCCCATCTTCCGCGACGAGGCGGATTACGGGCGCTTTCTCGCCTGGCTGAAGGAAGCGGCACGCTTCTACCAGGTGGCGATCCATGCCTATGTGCTCATGCCGAATCACATCCACCTGCTGGTCACGCCTTCCGACGGTGTCGGGCTGGCGTTGATGATGCAGAAGGTCGGCCGCTTCTACGTCCCCTGGTTCAACAACAAGTACGAGCGCACCGGCGGCCTGTTCGAAGGGCGTTTCCGCACCTCGCTGATCGATACCGAGCACTATTTCCTGGCCTGCAGCCGCTACATCGAGCTCAATCCCGTGCGCGCCAACCTGGTGGCGGCGCCGCTGGACTACTCCTGGTCGAGCTATGCCCACCACACCGGCGTGCGTACGGACGGGCTCGTCACCGATCACCTGCTGTACTGGGGCATGGGCAACACGCCCTTCCAGCGCGAAGCGGCTTATACCGAGCTGGTGATGCAGGGCATTCCGCAGGATGAAGTCGATTTCGTCACCACCTCGGTGCTGAAGAACCAGCCGCTCGGTTCCGTCGCCTTCAAGAGCGAACTCGAGCGCAAAACCCGGCGCCAGATCTTGCCGGCCAAGCGCGGGCGACCTTTCCGGGAGCCGCTGCCGCCTTATCCGCCGGCATAAAGGCGGGCATATCGATCAACGGCACGGCTTTCCGTGCCGTTTTTTATTGTCGGCTGGCTTCATGCCGATGGGCTCGCTCGTACACCTCTTGAGACGTCATGGATTGACTCTGTCCCCAATTAAACCTCTCCGCAAAAAGTTGTCAAACAATTCGACTCTGACCCTAATTAATATGGTTGCCGATTCTGCTGCATTGCACTATTCTCGATTTCAACCCCCTGAAAATGTTGTGGAGATTGCCTCATGATTGCCCAAGGTTTGTACGATCCCGCCAATGAGCATGATGCCTGCGGTGTTGGCTTCATCGCCCATATCAAGGGCAACAAGTCCCACTCGATCATCGAGCAAGCCTTGCTGATCCTGAAGAACCTGGACCACCGCGGTGCGGTGGGGGCCGATGCGCTGATGGGCGATGGCGCCGGTATCCTGATCCAGATTCCCGATCAGTACTTCCGCGACGAGATGGCCAAGCAGGGCGTCGAGCTGCCGCCGGTCGGCGAATACGGCGTCGGCATGGTCTTCCTGCCGAAAGAGCACGCCTCGCGCATCGCCTGCGAACAGGAAATCGAGCGCGCCGTGCGCATCGAGGGCCAGGTCGTCCTCGGCTGGCGCAACGTGCCGGTCGACGAGACCATGCCGATGTCGCCGTTCGTGAAAGCGAAAGAACCGGTGATCCGCCAGATCTTCATCGGCCGCGGCCCCGACATCATGGTCACCGATGCGCTGGAACGTAAGCTGTATGTCATCCGCAAATCGTCCGGCCACGCGATCCAGGCCCTCAAACTCCTGCACGGCAAGGAGTTCTTCGTGCCCTCGATGTCGGCCCGCACCATCGTCTACAAAGGCCTGCTGCTGGCCGACCAGGTGGGCGTCTACTACAAAGACCTGCAGGACCCGCGCTGCATCTCGGCTTTGAGCCTGGTGCACCAGCGCTTCTCGACCAACACCTTCCCGGAATGGCCGCTGGCCCACCCTTACCGCCTGATCGCCCACAACGGCGAGATCAACACGGTCAAGGGCAACTTCAACTGGACCCGCGCCCGCGAAGGCATGTTGAAATCCGCCGTGCTTGGCGAAGACCTGGGCAAGCTCTTCCCCCTGATTTACGAAGGCCAGTCCGATACCGCCTGCTTCGACAATGCGCTCGAGCTGCTGGTCATGGCCGGCTATCCGATCGCCCAGGCGATGATGATGATGATCCCGGAAGCCTGGGAGAACCACACGGCGATGGACGACAACCGCCGCGCCTTCTACGAATACCACGCGGCCATGATGGAACCGTGGGACGGCCCGGCCGCCATGGCCTTCACGGACGGGCGCCACATCGGCGGCACCCTGGACCGCAACGGCCTGCGTCCGGCGCGCTATGTCATCACCGAAGACGACCTGGTGGTGATGGCCTCCGAATCCGGCGTGCTGCCGATCCCCGAATCGCGCATCGTCAAGAAGTGGCGCCTCCAGCCGGGCAAGATGTTCCTGATCGACCTGGAAGCGGGCCGCATCATCGACGACAAGGAACTGAAAGACACCTATTCGAACGCCAAGCCCTATAAGGCCTGGATCAAGTCGGTGCGCATCAAGCTCAATGAAATCAAGCTGTCGGAAAGCCAGCTGCTGCAGCACCGCGCCAAGGACGCGCAAGGCGAAAAAACCGCGATCCCGCTGCTGGACCGCCAGCAAGCCTTCGGCTATACCCAGGAAGACCTGAAATTCCTGATGGCGCCGATGGCCGTGCTGGGCGAGGAAGCCACCGGCTCGATGGGCAACGACTCGCCGCTGGCGGTAATGTCGAACAAGCTCAAACCTTTGTATAACTACTTTAAACAATTGTTCGCGCAGGTGACGAATCCGCCGATCGACCCGATCCGCGAGAGCATGGTGATGTCGCTGGTGTCCTTCATCGGTCCCAAGCCCAACCTGCTCGACACCAACAACGTCAACCCGCCGATGCGCCTGGAAGTCGCGCAGCCGGTGCTCGGTTTCGACGACATGGCGCGCCTGCGTTCGATCAGCCTGCACACCGGCGGCAAGTTCAAGTCGTATGAGCTGGACATCTGCTACCCGGTCGCCTGGGGCAAGGAAGGCATCGAAGCCTGCCTCGCCTCGCTGTGCGCGGAAGCGGTCGATGCGGTGAAATCGGGCCACAACATCCTGATCGTCTCGGACCGTAACCTGTCCGAAGAACAGGTCGCGATTCCCGCGCTGCTCGCCACCTCGACCATCCACCAGCACCTGGTCGGGCGCGGCCTGCGCGCCTCCACTGGCCTGGTCGTCGAAACCGGTTCGGCACGCGAAACCCACCATTTCGCCCTGCTGGCCGGCTACGGCGCGGAAGCCGTCCACCCTTACCTGGCGCTCGAAACGCTGGCGGAACTCGCGCATAACCTGCCGCACGAGATGGACGTCGACAAGGCGATTTATAACTACACCAAGGCGATCGGCAAGGGCCTGCTGAAGGTGATGTCGAAGATGGGCATCTCCACCTACATGTCGTATTGCGGCGCGCAGATCTTCGAAGCCGTGGGCCTGAACAAGTCGCTGGTCGACAAATACTTCCGCGGCACCTCGTCCACCGTCGAAGGCATTGGCCTGTTCGAAGTGGCGGAAGAAGCGCTGCGCCTGCACACACTGGCGTTCGGGGCCGACCCGGTGCTGGCCAATGCGCTGGACGCCGGCGGCGAATATGCCTTCCGCGTGCGCGGCGAAGACCACCTGTGGACGCCGGACGCCATCGCCAAGCTGCAGCACTCGACCCGCGCCAACAGCTTCAGCACCTACAAGGAATACGCGCAGCTGATCAACGACCAGACGCGCCGCCACCTGACCCTGCGCGGCCTGTTCGAGTTCAAGATCGATCCGTCCAAGGCGATTCCATTGGAAGAAGTCGAGCCTGCGAAAGAGATCGTCAAGCGCTTCGCCACCGGCGCGATGTCGCTCGGCTCGATCAGCACCGAAGCCCACGCCACGCTGGCCATCGCCATGAACCGCATCGGCGGCAAGAGCAATACCGGCGAAGGCGGCGAAGATCCGCTTCGCTACATCAACGAATTCAAGGGCATCAAGATCAGCAAGGGCGAGACCCTGGCCTCGATTTTGGGTAGCGACCGCGTCGCGGCCGACATCCCGCTCGAAGACGGCGACTCGCTGCGCTCGAAGATCAAACAGGTGGCCTCCGGGCGCTTCGGCGTCACCGCCGAATACCTGAACTCGGCCGACCAGATCCAGATCAAGATGGCGCAGGGCGCCAAGCCGGGCGAGGGCGGCCAGCTGCCGGGCCACAAGGTGTCCGAATACATCGCCAGCTTGCGCTTCTCGGTGCCGGGCGTGGGCCTGATCTCGCCGCCGCCGCACCACGACATCTATTCGATCGAAGACCTGGCGCAGCTGATCCACGACCTGAAGAACGCCAATCCGAGCGCCTCGATTTCCGTGAAACTGGTGTCGGAAGTGGGCATCGGCACGGTCGCCGCGGGCGTCTCCAAGGCCAAGGCCGACCACGTGGTGGTGGCGGGCCACGACGGCGGCACCGGCGCCTCGCCGCTGTCCTCGGTCAAGCACGCCGGCACCCCGTGGGAGCTGGGCCTGGCCGAGACCCAGCAGACACTGGTGCTCAACGGCCTGCGCAGCCGCATCCGCGTGCAGGCCGATGGCCAGATGCGCACCGGCCGCGACGTCGTGGTCGCCGCCATGCTGGGCGCCGACGAAATCGGCTTCGCCACCGCGCCGCTGGTGGTCGAAGGCTGCATCATGATGCGGAAATGCCACCTGAATACCTGCCCGGTGGGCGTGGCCACGCAAGACCCGCTGCTGCGCGCGAAATTCCAGGGCAAACCCGAGCACGTGGTGAACTACTTCTTCTTCGTGGCCGAAGAAGCGCGCCAGATCATGGCGCAGCTGGGAATCCGCACTTACGACGAATTGATCGGCCGTGCCGACCTGCTGGATAAGTCGAAGGCGGTCGGCCACTGGAAGGCGCAGGGCCTGGACTTCTCGAACATCTTCTACCAACCAAAGGCCGATTCGCCGCGCGCCCTGTTCCACACCGACGAGCAGGACCACGGCCTGGAAAAGGCGCTGGACCACAAGCTGATCGCCCAGGCCAAGGCTGCGCTGGAAAAAGGCGAGCGCGTCTCCTTTATCTCGCCGGTGAAGAACGTCAACCGCACGGTGGGCGCGATGCTGTCGGGCGAAGTGGCCAAGCGCTACGGCCACGCCGGCCTGCCGGACGACACCATCCACATCCAGCTGCAGGGTACGGCGGGCCAATCGGCCGCGGCCTTCCTGGCCGGCGGCATCACCATGGACCTGGTCGGCGAGGGCAACGACTATGTCGGCAAGGGCCTGTCGGGCGGGCGCATCATCGTGCGGCCGAACACCGAGTTCCGCGGCTGGGCGGTGGACAACATCATCGTCGGGAACACGGTGCTGTATGGCGCGATTGCCGGGGAAGCCTTCTTCAACGGCGTGGCCGGCGAGCGCTTCGCCGTGCGTAACTCGGGCGCCGTGGCGGTGGTCGAGGGCTGCGGCGACCACGGTTGCGAATACATGACCGGCGGGACCGTCGTGGTGCTGGGCGAGACCGGCCGCAACTTCGCAGCGGGCATGTCGGGCGGCGTGGCCTTTGTCTACGACCCGAACGGCGAGTTCGAGGGCCGCTGCAACACCGCCATGGTGAACCTGGAACCGGTGCTGCCGACCCGCCAGCAGGGCGACCGCGCCGGCTGGCACAGCCAGACCCGCGAGGGCGAGCGCGAGTCGGACGAAACCATCCTGCGCCGCCTGATCGAGCGCCACTTCAAGCACACGGGATCGACCCGCGCGCGCAACCTGCTGGATGACTGGGGCAACAGCCGCACCAGGTTCGTCAAGGTCTTCCCGACCGAGTACAAGCGCGCACTCGAGGAGATGCACAACTCGAGCATGGAAGAGGCGAACGACAAGATCGAGATGGCGGCGTAAGCCGCATCAGCACGCCATCCAGACAAAAAAAGGAAAACAACGTGGGCAAAATTACCGGCTTCATGGAATTCGACCGGCAGGAAGAGGGTCACCTCGAGCCGACCGATCGGGTCAAGAACTACAAGGAATTCGTGCTGACCCTGACCGATGGCCAGGCCAAGGTGCAGGGTGCGCGTTGCATGGATTGCGGCATCCCCTTCTGTAACACGGGCTGCCCGGTCAACAACCAGATCCCGGACTGGAACGACCTGGTCTACCACGGCAATTACCGCGCGGCCGTCGAGAACCTCCACTCGACCAACAACTTCCCCGAAGTCACGGGCCGCATCTGCCCGGCGCCTTGCGAGTCGGCTTGCACGCTCGGCATCAACGACGAGCCGGTCGGCATCAAGTCGATCGAGCGCAAGATTGCCGACGCCGGCTGGGAGCACGGCTGGATCGTGCCGCAGCCCTGCGCTACCCGAACCGGCAAGAAGGTCGCCGTGGTCGGCTCCGGTCCGGCCGGCCTGGCCGCGGCCCAGCAGCTGGCGCGTGTCGGCCACGACGTGACGGTGTTCGAGAAGAGCGACCGGCCAGGTGGCCTGCTGCGCTACGGGATCCCGGACTTCAAGATGGAGAAGGACCTGATCGACCGCAGGATCGAGCAGATGCAGGCCGAGGGTGTGGTGTTCCGCACCGGTGTCCTGATCGGCAAGGATTTCCCCGCCACGGTCAGCAACATGGCGCGCGACACCATCTTCCCGGAAGACCTGGAAAAGGAATTCGATGCCGTGGTCCTGGCCGGCGGCGCCGAGCAGCCGCGCGACCTGCCGGTGCCGGGCCGCGAACTCAAAGGCGTGCACTTCGCGATGGACTTCCTGCCGCAGCAGAACCGCGTCAATGCCGGCGACAAGGTCAAGGACCAGCTCAAGGCAACCGCCAAGCACGTGGTCGTGATCGGCGGCGGCGACACCGGTTCGGACTGTGTCGGCACCTCGAACCGCCACGGCGCCGCGTCGGTCACCCAGTTCGAACTGCTGCCGCAGCCGCCCGAGCACGAAAACAAGCCGCTGGTCTGGCCCTACTGGCCGACGCGCCTGCGCACCTCGTCCTCGCACGAGGAAGGCTGCCAGCGCGACTGGGCGGTGGCGACCAAGCGCCTGGAAGGCAAGGGCGGCAAGGTGGAACGCCTGATCGCCTGCCGGGTCGAGTGGAAGGACGGGAAGATGAGCGAAGTGCCCGAGTCCGAATTCGAGCTCAAGGCCGACCTGGTGCTGCTGGCGATGGGCTTCGTGTCACCGGTGCAGAACGTGCTCGATGCGTTCGGGGTGCAGAAGGATGCGCGCGGCAATGCGCGCGCCGCCACCGAGGGCGAACGCTCGTACCACACCTCGAGACCCAAGGTGTTCGCAGCCGGCGACATGCGGCGCGGACAGTCCCTGGTGGTGTGGGCGATTCGGGAAGGGCGGCAGTGCGCACGCGCGGTGGACGAATTCCTGATGGGTTCATCGGTCCTGCCGCGTTAACACTGTTTCATCCGCACGGCTACCAAGGCATCCTCGCGGGTGCCTTTTTTTATCGGAGTTACATCGGCTGACCTACAGCGGGATGTTGTTGAAAAACACCAAACTGGATGCTTTCGTAAAATAATTAGTGCGTTGTAGCAATACTACTTGAATTTGACCAATTTGATGATTAACATCGGGTGCATCGATTGTCCGCTGTCCGCCAGACTTCACTCCCGTCACCCCGATACCGATCAGCCAGTCCACCTGTGTGGAATGGGTGGGCGCGCCTGCGCGCGCACCGTATCGGCTCATCATTTTGCTCACTTTTCCAGATGCCGACTTCTTCCTTATTTTCTTTGAATAAACTGCGCCGGCCGGCCGCTGCCCTGTGCGCCAGTACGCTGCTGTGCTTCGGTGCCGATACCCGCGCACAGTCCCTGGATAGCGAGCCGATCCAGACCGACCGTCCCGATTTCGTGGAATCCAGCAATGTCGTCGGACCAGGCCGCGTACAAGTGGAAACCTCGGTTGCGGTCGAGAGCACGCGCACTGGAGGAGGAAAGGATGTCCTCAAGTCGACCCCCACCCTGCTGCGCATCGGCACCGGACAAGATTGGGAACTCCGGCTCGAAACGGATGGCCATGTACGGCAGCAGGCAGGCGGTCAGGCCGGCGTGCGCGGTTATGCCGATCTTTCCGTCGGCCTGAAGTGGCATGCGCGCGACCAGTCCGGCGTCCTGCCTTCGCTGGCCCTGCTCGCGCATGCCGATCTCGACTCCGGTTCCCGGGAACTGCGCGGGCGGGGCGTCAGGCCATCGCTGCGGATGGTGGCGGAATGGGAATTGCCGGCCGGTCTTTCGCTGGGCCTCATGCCAGGCCTCGCCTGGGAAAATACCGACGACGGGCGCCGGTTCTACCAGGGCATCTGGGGCATGGTGATCGG
Organism: Telluria sp. ZT3P39; assembly: GCF_059685935.1. Classification (NCBI taxonomy): domain Bacteria; kingdom Pseudomonadati; phylum Pseudomonadota; class Betaproteobacteria; order Burkholderiales; family Oxalobacteraceae; genus Telluria; species Telluria sp. ZT3P39. The sequence goes on along the minus strand of NZ_JCASIH010000005.1, from coordinate 171,400 downwards.
CAAGGCCTGGACCGGGCGATTCCGTACCTTCGCCGAATTTGCGGCCCCGGCCATTGCCCGCTCACGCTACGGGGCGACGTTCTCGACCTACAACGCCGGCGCCGCTTTCCTGCTTTCCGACCAGTGCCAGATCGACGTGATGGTGCAGCGGGGCGCCACCCGCAACGCCCCCGACCGCGCCTGGTCGGTCGGACTGTCCCAGCGTTTCTGACCCCGCCTGGCCGATACGAGGACACCAGATGAAGCTCAGGACCCAGCTGGTCGGCTTTGCCGCAGACCAATATCCTGGCCCTGAATGCGGCGGTCGAGGCGGCGCGCGCCGGCGAACAGGGCCGCGGCTTCGCCGTCGTGGCGACCGAAGTACGCAGCCTGGCCCACCGTTCGGCCGAGGCGGCAAAGCAGATCAAGAGCCTGATCGGTGAATCGGTCGAGGCCGTCGACAATGGCGCGCACCTGGTCGAGCGTGCCGGCCAGGCAATGGGCGAGATCGTCGACAGCATCAACCGGGTGGCCACGGTCACGGCCGACATCAAGCTGGCGAGTGCGGAGCAAAGCGCCGGCATCGAACAGGTGAACGAGGCCATCGGCCAAATGGACCAGGTGACGCAGCGAAATGCCGCGCTGGTCGAGGAAGCGGCCGCGTCCGCCGAATCCTTGCGCAGCCAGGCACAGCGGCTGGCCGAATCCGTCGATTTCTTCAAACTCGAGGCAAGCGCGTCCTCGCAGGCCGCCGCGGATGTGGAGAAGACGCGGGGCCACCTGCAACTCTCGCCGCTGTGGCGGTGATCCAACACGTTCCGGTGTTGACCAGCCACCAATGGCAGCTATGTGCGTGCGCGCACGACCATTTCCTGATCATTATCCGTACGCTAGGACTTATTGCAGCGCATCATCCGCGCTGCTTTGCGATGGTGCAAGCGCCTGACTGGCAGTGGGTTGCCCAGCAGCATTTGTTGATGTAATTCAACAAATCGCAGAATTGTCAGATATGCATATCTCAGCAAAAACAATGGCTTACAAGAAAAAATATCTGACTCATCAGTTATTTTTGTTGTAGGGGCACGTCGAGGCGGCGGCCCGAAATGGGGCGCCTCAAGCGGGGCTTGAGGTTTCTGCACTACAATAACGGATTACTCAAATACCAAACACGCTGTGTCGAACCTAGTCGAAATCCGTGATCTGCACTTTGCCTACGGGGAGCGTTCCGTCCTGTCGAACCTCCGCATGGACTTCCCACGCGGTAAGCTCGTGGCCGTCATGGGCGGTTCCGGCTGCGGCAAGACCACGGTCCTGCGCCTGATCGGCGGCCAGATCCGCCCGCAGCGCGGCGAAGTGCGCGTGGGCGGCGAGGTCGTGCACAAGCTCGACACCGACGGCCTGTACCGCCTGCGCCGCCGCATGGGCATGCTGTTCCAGTTCGGCGCGCTGTTTACCGACCTGTCGGTGTTCGACAACGTCGCCTTCCCGCTGCGCGAGCACACCAACCTGCCGGAAGAACTGATCCGCGACCTGGTGCTCATGAAACTCAACGCCGTGGGGCTGCGCAATGCGCACCGCCTCAAGCCGGCCGAGATTTCCGGCGGCATGGCGCGCCGCGTCGCCGTGGCCCGCGCCATCGCGCTCGACCCGGAACTGATCATGTACGACGAGCCCTTCGCCGGCCTGGATCCGATCTCGATGGGCGTCACCGCCAACCTGATCCGCAACCTGAACGATGCGCTCGGCTCGACCTCGATCCTGGTCTCGCACGATGTGCATGAATGCTTCGCGATCGCCGACTACGTGTACTTCATGTCCGCCGGCAAGATCGTCGCCGAAGGCACGCCGGCCGACCTGCGCATCTCGGAAGACCCGTACGTCCAGCAATTCGTGAATGCCGCACCGGACGGCCCCGTGCCCTTCCATTATCCCGGCAAGTCGCTGGCCGACGACCTGGGCCTGGGAGTGCGCAAATGATCACCGGCGTCCTGGAAACCATCGGCCGCACCGTGCGCGAGTCCATCGCCAGCGTCGGCTTCGCCACCCGTGCCTTCTTCAACCTGCTGGGCGTCTCGCCCGGCGCCTTCCGGCGTCCGGCCCTGATTTCCGAGCAGGTCCACTTCATCGGCAATTATTCGCTGGTGATCATCATCGTCTCCGGCCTGTTCGTCGGCATGGTGCTGGGCCTGCAGGGCTATTACACCCTCCAGGCCTACGGCGCCGAGCAGGCGCTGGGCCAGGTCGTGGCGCTGGCGCTGGTGCGCGAACTCGGCCCGGTCGTGACGGCGCTGCTGTTCGCCGGCCGCGCCGGCACCTCGCTGACCGCGCAGATCGGCCTCATGAAGGCCGGCGAGCAATTGTCTGCCATGGAAATGATGGCGATTAACCCGGTCCAGCGCGTGCTGGCACCGCGCTTCTGGGGCGGCGTCATTGCCATGCCGATCCTGGCCACCGTGTTCTCGGCGGTGGGCGTGTTCGGCGGCTACCTGGTCGGCGTCCAGCTGATCGGCGTGGACGAGGGCGCGTTCTGGTCGCAGATGCAGGCCGGCGTGGATGTGCGCGCTGACGTACTGAACGGTGTTATCAAAAGCTTTATCTTCGGCGTGGCGGTCACCTTTACCGCGCTGTTCCAGGGTTACCAGACCAAGCCGACCCCGGAGGACGTGTCGCGCGCTACCACGCGCACCGTCGTCATCGCGTCGCTGATGGTCTGGGGCCTGGACTTCATCCTGACCGCCTTGATGTTCAATAAATAATCAAAGTAAGCAAGTTCCATTAGGGTATTCGTATGCACCGCAAAACTATCGATGTCTGGGTTGGCCTGTTTGTCCTGCTGGGCTTGATCTCCCTCCTGTTCCTGGCCCTCAAGGTCGGAAACATGAGCACGCTTTCATTCAAGAAGACCTATGCCGTGACCGGCAAGTTCGACAATATCGGCGGCCTCAAGCCGCAGGCGCCGGTGAAAAGCGCCGGCGTGGTAGTCGGCCGCGTGGGTGACATCACCTTCGACGACAAGACCTACCAGGCGCTCGTGCGCCTCGAAATGGAGCCAGGATATAAATTCCCTAAAGACAGTTCGTTGAAGATCCTGACTGCCGGCCTGCTGGGCGAGCAGTACATCGGGATCGAACCGGGTGGCGATACCAATAACCTGGTCGATGGCGACCGCATCAACCGTACCCAATCGGCAACGGTGCTGGAAGACTTGATCAATCAATTTATCTATAGCAAGGCCGCTGAAGGAAAGGAAGGTTCTGAATGAAACACGTTCCACTCTTCACCCCCGGCCAACTGCGCCTGGCCACGGCAATTGCCGCGGGCCTGATGCTGACCGGATGCGCAACACCGCAGAATCCGCAGGATCCGCTCGAGAAATACAACCGCGCCGTCTTCAGCTTCAACGATGCGGTCGACCGCACCGTGCTGAAGCCGACCGCCACCGCCTACAAGAAGACGCCGAGCTTCGTGCAAACGGGCGTGAACAACTTCTTCGGCAACCTGTCCGACGCCTGGAGTGCGGTGAACAACCTGCTGCAGGGCAAGGGCCAGGCCGGCATGGGTGACATGACCCGTTTCGCGATGAATTCCACCTTCGGCATCGTCGGCCTGCTCGACATCGCGTCGGAAGCCGGCATCCCGAAGCACAACGAAGATTTCGGCCAGACCCTCGGTACCTGGGGCGTTCCAAGCGGACCCTACTTGATGTTGCCGCTGTTGGGCCCATCTACGATCCGTGACACCGCAGCATTGCCGGCGGACATGGCCGGCGACATCTGGTCGTACAAGTACCCGGCGAACTGGCGCAATGTCGGCAAGGCCGTGAACATCGTCGACAAGCGCGCCACTTTGCTCGACGCCTCGAACCTGCTGGAAGAAGCTGCCCTCGACCGTTACGAATTCATTCGCGACGGCTACATGCAGCGCCGCCAGAGCCAGGTGTATGACGGCAACGTGCCGCGTCAGGACGATGCGGAAGACGCTGCCGTAGCACCGGCGGCACCGAAGTCACAAGTGGTTACACAACCGGTGTCATCCGACAAGCAGTAAGACGAGTTAACGGTGTATCGCCCGCCGCCAGCCTTGCGCGGCGCGGCACCCAACAACAAGGAAACCGACACATGAAACCAGTCATTCAACTGATCGCAGCCGCTACCGCCACTTTCGCTTTCTCCACCGCCGCCATCGCCGCCGAAGCACCGGACGTCCTGGTCAAGCGCATCAGCGCGGATGTCATCGAGACCGTCAAGGCCGACAAGGACATCCAGGGCGGCAACCGCGCCAAGATCATGGAACTCGTGAACTCCAAGATCCTGCCGCACGTCGATGCCGACAAGATGACCGCACAGGCGGCCGGCCGCTTCTGGCGCCAGGCCACCCCGGAACAGCAGAAGCAGCTGTCGCAGGAATTCAAGACCCTGCTGGTCTACACCTATTCGGGCGCGCTTACCCAGATCAAGAACGAAACCGTCGAATTCAAGCCGATGCGCGCTGAAGCCGGCGCCACCGACGTCGAAGTGCGTTCGCAGGTCAACGTCGCGCGCGGCGAGCCGATCACGCTGAACTACCGCCTGGCCAACGGCCCGCAAGGCTGGAAGATCTATGACATCAACGTGCTGGGCGCCTGGCTGGTCGAGACCTACAAGAGCACCTTCGCCAGCGAGATCAACAAGGGCGGCATCGATGGCCTGATCAAGAAGCTGGCCGAGCGTAACCAGCAGCTGGCTGCCAAGCCGCTGAAAGCCCCGAAGTAATGGCGGAAGCGAATCCGATGCTATCGCTCGATGCCCTGACCTTCGAGAGCGCCCGCGGCGCGCTGGAGCAAGGCTGCGCCGCGATCTCGGCCGGCGAGACCCAGTTCGACCTCGGCGGCGTCAGCGCCGCCGATTCGTCGGGCGTGGCGGTGCTGCTGGCCTGGCAGCGCCTGGCCAACAAGGCCGGGCAGCGTCTTACCTTCATCAACGTTCCCGAGAACGTGCAGAAACTGGCCGCGCTGTATGGCGTGGACCAGCTGCTGCCGCAGTCGTAAACTGTCGGGTGGGCGGCGATGCCGCCCACCCGACGACCCCTCCTGCTTCAAAAATCCCACCGACCTCTGGTATTTGCAATTTCCCCTATAATGGGCCGTTTCCCCGCATGGTCCGGCGCGCTCGCGCCATCCCCCACACGAATGACAGCGATCCAGATTAACAGCGTCGAGAAAAGCTACAAGGGATTCAAGGCCCTGAAGGGCGTTTCCCTCAGCATCGAGGAAGGCGAATTCTTCGGCCTTCTTGGCCCGAACGGCGCCGGCAAGACCACATTGATTTCGACCATCGCGGGACTGATCCGTCCCGACGTGGGCAGCGTCAAGATCCATGGCCACGATGTCGTCACGGATTTTCGTGAAGCGCGCAAGCGCCTGGGCGTGGTGCCGCAGGAACTGGTGTTCGACCCCTTCTTCACGGTGCGCGAAACCCTGCGCCTGCAATCGGGCTATTACGGCATCAAGAACAACGACGCCTGGATCGACGAAGTGATGCACAACCTCGACCTGACCAACAAGGCCGAGGTCAACATGCGCGCCCTGTCCGGCGGCATGAAGCGGCGCGTGCTGGTGGCCCAGGCCCTGGTGCACAAGCCGCCCGTGATCGTGCTGGACGAACCCACCGCCGGCGTCGACGTCGAGCTGCGCCAGACGCTGTGGAAGTTCATCTCGCGCCTGAACCGCGAAGGCCATACCGTCGTACTGACCACCCACTACCTGGAAGAAGCGCAGGCCATGTGCCAGCGCGTGGCCATGCTCAAGCTGGGGCAGGTGGTGGCGCTGGACACCATGTCGGCGCTGCTGCGCCGCGTGTCCGGCTCGCAGCTGGTGGTGCACTTGAGCAGCGGCGACCTGCCGCAGGACCTGCGCCACCTGGTCTCGCACGACGAACATAACAACGGCAACAAGTACACGCTGCGCGTGAACCACGTAAACGAAGTCGAACCGATTTTGGCGCGCATCCGGCTAAGTGGCGCCGTCATCGACGACATGCAGCTGGAGCAGGCCGACCTGGAAGACATCTTCCTGCAGGTGGTGGGCGACAAGCAGCCGGGAGGCCCGCAATGAATCTGTTCTCCGTGGGTTTCCGCACCCTGTTCTACAAGGAGTCGCTGCGTTTCTGGAAGGTCGCGACCCAGACCGTGGCCGCGCCGATCGTCACGGCCATGCTCTATCTGCTGATCTTCGGCCATGTGCTCGACGGCCGTGTGGAGATGCTCGATGGGGTCAGCTACACCGCCTTCCTGATCCCGGGCCTGGTGATGATGAGCGTGCTGCAGAATGCCTTTGCCAACTCGTCCTCGTCGCTGATCCAGTCCAAGCTCACCGGCAACCTGGTCTTCATCCTGCTGCCGCCGCTCTCGCATGCCGAGATCCTGTCGGCGTATGTAGCGGCCGCGGTGCTGCGCGGGGTCGTGGTGGGCGCCGGCGTGTTCGTCATCACCGCCTGGTTCGCGCACCTGAGCTTCGTGGCGCCGCTGTGGATCGTCATCTTCGCCTTCCTCGGCGCCGCCATCCTGGGCACGATGGGCGTGATCGCCGGTATCTGGGCCGAGAAGTTCGACCAGCTGGCCGCGTTTCAGAACTTCCTGATCATGCCGGCCACCTTCCTGGCCGGCGTGTTCTATTCCATCCAAAAACTGCCGCCATTCTGGCTGGCAGTCTCGCATTTCAACCCGTTCTTTTATATGATTGACGGGTTCCGCTATGGATTCTTCGGCAAGTCCGACGTCTCGCCCTGGATCAGCCTGGCCATCGTGTCGGTGTTCTTTGCAGTGCTGGCGGCCATTGCGGTCAATATGCTCAAGCGTGGCTATAAGTTACGCCACTAAGTGCGCCACTAGAGCCATCAAGAATTTACTGGAGTTACCGTGTCGACTACACCCGAACTGATCCACAGCTACATCAGCAATGGCCTCGATTGCACCCACCTGGAAGTCGAAGGCGACGGCCAGCATTTCACGGCCGTGATCGTGTCGTCGGCCTTTGCCGGCAAACGCCCGATCCAGCGCCACCAGCTGGTGTACGCCGTGCTCGGCGACCGCATGCGCGAAGAAATCCACGCGCTGTCGATGAAAACCCTCACCCCTGAAGAATACCAAGGCTAATCATGGACAAATTGCGGATCAATGGCGGCAAGCGCCTCAATGGTGATATTTCGGTCTCGGGCGCCAAGAACGCGGCCCTGCCCATCCTGTGCGCGGGCCTGCTCACCGCAGGCGACCTCGAACTGTCGAACGTGCCGCGCCTGCACGACGTGCGCACCATCCTGAAACTGCTCGAGCAGACCGGCCTGAAGGTCACGCAGGACGACGAGCGCGTCACGCTCAACGGCGCCAACATCACCTCGCTGGAAGCGCCGTACGAACTGGTGAAGACCATGCGCGCCTCGATCCTGGTGCTCGGTCCCCTGCTGGCGCGCTTTGGCGAAGCCAAGGTTTCGCTGCCGGGCGGCTGCGCCATCGGTTCGCGTCCGGTCGACCAGCACATCAAGGGCCTGCGCCAGATGGGCGCCGAGATCACGATCGAGGGCGGCTATATCCATGCCAGGACGAATGGCAAGCTGAAAGGCGCGCGCATCCACACCGACATGATCACCGTCACCGGCACCGAGAACCTGCTGATGGCGGCGACCCTTGCCGAGGGCGAGACCGTGCTGGAGAACGCCGCGCGCGAGCCGGAAGTGACCGACCTGGCCAACCTGCTGGTGGCCATGGGCGCGAAGATCGAAGGCATCGGCACCGACCGCCTGGTAATCCAGGGCGTCGACGCCCTGCATGGCGCGCAGCACGCGGTGATCTCGGACCGCATCGAAGCGGCGACTTTCCTGTGCGCGGTGGCGGCCACCGGCGGCGACATCCTGCTGCGCAACACCCGCACCGACACCTTCGACGTGGCGCTCGACAAGCTGCGCGAGATCGGCCTGCAGCTGACCGTCGCCGGCGACACCATCCGCGCGCGCATGGATGCGCGCCCGAACCCGGTGTCCTTCCGCACCACCGAATATCCGGGCTTTCCGACCGACATGCAGGCCCAGTTCATGGCCGTGAACACCATCGCCGCCGGCTCGAGCAAGGTCACCGAGACCATTTTTGAAAACCGCTTCATGCACGTGCAGGAGATGAACCGTCTCGGCGCGCAAATCTCCACCGACGGCAACACCGCCAACATCGTGGGTGTCGACCGCCTGGTGGGCGCGCCCGTGATGGCGACCGACCTGCGCGCTTCGGCGTCGCTGGTGATTGCCGGCATGGCCGCCGAAGGCACGACCCTGATCGACCGCATCTATCACCTCGACCGCGGCTACGATCGCATGGAAGTGAAGCTGTCGGCGGTGGGCGCGGACATCGTGCGCATCAAGGAAGCCAAGTAAAACGCATGACATTCACGAGCAAAAGTGGAGAGCCGGGCCTGATCCTGGCGCTGTCGAAGGGCCGCATTTTCGAAGACACCCTGCCGCTGCTGGCGGCGGCCGGCATCACCGTCCTTGAAAATCCGGAAACCTCGCGCAAGCTGATCCTGCCGACCAACGACCCCGGCGTGCGCGTGCTGATCGTGCGCGCCAGCGACGTGCCGACCTATGTCCAGCATGGCGCGGCCGACTTCGGTGTGGCCGGCAAGGACGTGCTGCTCGAGCATGGCGGCGAAGGCCTGTATCAGCCGATCGACCTGCGCATCGCCTGCTGCCGCATGTCGGTGGCCGTCAATGCCGGCTTCGACTACGAGACCGCGGTGCGCCAGGGCGCGCGCCTGCGCGTGGCGACCAAGTTCGTCAACACCGCGCGCGAGCACTTCGCCAGCAAGGGCGTGCACGTCGACCTGATCAAGCTGTATGGCTCGATGGAGCTGGCCCCGCTGGTCGGCCTGTCCGACGCCATCGTCGACGTGGTCTCGACCGGCGGCACCCTGCGCGCCAACAACCTGGTCGAAGTCGAAAAGATCATGGACATCTCGTCGCGCCTGGTGGTCAACCAGGCCGCATTGAAACTCAAGCGCGAGCGCCTGCAACCGATCCTGGACGCGTTCCAGCGCGCCTCACAACAACAAGGCTGACCCATGGCAGTACAGATCCGCAAGCTCGATTCCTCCGCGCCCGATTTTCACAAGACCTTGCACGCGCTGCTGGCTTTCGAAGCCGAGACCGACGACGCGATCGAGGCCAGCGTCGCGAAGATCCTTGCGGACGTCAAAAAGCGCGGCGATGCAGCCGTACTCGAATACACGAACACATTCGACCGCATCCCGAACGGCGGCGCCGCCTCGATGGCCGCCTTCGACATTGGCCAGGCCGAGCTCGATGCGGCCCTGGCTGCGCTGCCGGAAACCCAGCGCACCGCGCTGCAGGTTGCGGCGGAACGCATCCGCGTCTTCCACGAACGCCAGAAGCAGGAACTGAACGGCTTCAGCTTCACCGAGCCGGATGGCACCGTGCTGGGCCAGCGCGTCACGCCGCTGGACCGGGTCGGCATCTACGTCCCGGGCGGCAAGGCCGCCTATCCATCCTCGGTGCTGATGAACGCCGTTCCGGCCAAGGTGGCGGGGGTGCAGGAAATCGTCATGGTGGTGCCGACCCCGGACGGCGTGAAGAACCAGATGGTGCTGGCCGCCGCCGCCATTGCCGGCGTCACACGCGTGATCACCATCGGCGGCGCACAGGCCGTCGGCGCGCTGGCCTACGGCACCGAGACCATTCCCGCGGTGGACAAGATCGTCGGGCCGGGCAATGCCTATGTGGCCGCCGCCAAGCGCCGCGTGTTCGGCACGGTTGGCATCGACATGATCGCCGGCCCGTCCGAAATCCTGGTGCTGTGCGACGGCACGACCGACCCGGACTGGGTGGCGATGGATCTGTTCTCGCAGGCCGAGCACGACGAGCTGGCGCAGGCCATCCTGCTGTGTCCCGATGCGGATTACATCGCCCAGGTGGAAGCGAGCATCCACAAGCTGCTGCCGACCATGCCGCGTCACGAGACCATCACGACGTCCCTGAGCGATCGCGGCGCGCTGGTGAAGGTGCGCGACATGGAGGAGGCCTGCGAGATCGCCAACGCCATCGCCGCCGAGCACCTGGAAATCTCGGCCGAAGACCCGTTACAGTGGGCCGACCGGATCCGCCACGCGGGCGCCATGTTCCTGGGCCGCTTCTCGTCCGAATCGCTGGGCGACTATTGCTGCGGCCCGAACCACGTGCTGCCGACCTCGCGCACGGCGCGCTTCTCGTCGCCGCTGGGCGTGTACGACTTCCAGAAGCGCTCGTCGATCATCCAGGTCAGCGAAGCGGGCGCCCAGACGCTCGGCAAGGTCGCGGCTGTACTCGCCTATGGCGAGGGCTTGCAGGCGCACGCCCGCAGCGCAGAGTTGAGATTGAAATCATGAGCGGCTGGGTCGACCAGGTATTCTGCGAGGATGCGCTTGCCGGCATGGCGCGCATCCCCGATGGGTCCATCGACCTGATCCTGACCGACCCGCCCTACAATCTGGGCAAGGACTACGGCAACGCCTCCGACCAGCAAAGCGTCGAGGCTTATCTTGCCTGGACCGAGCAGTGGATCGACGCTGCTTTGCCGAAGCTGAAACCCAACGGCAGCCTGTACATCTTTCTTACCTGGCGCTTCGCGCCGGAGATCTTCGTCATGCTGAAAAAGCGCATGACCATGATGAACGAGATCATCTGGGACCGCCGCGTGCCCTCGATGGGCGGCAGCGTGCGCAGTTTTTCGTCGGTCCACGACACCATCGGCTTCTTCGTGAACCGCAAGGACTATTACTTCGACCTGGATGCGGTGCGCATTCCGTATGACGCCGAGACCAAGAAGGCGCGCTCGCGCTCGATCTTCATCGGCGCCAAATGGCTGGAGGTCGGCTACAACCCGAAGGACGTGTGGAGCGTCTCGCGCCTGCACCGCGAGCACCCGGAGCGCGCCGACCACCCGACCCAGAAACCGGTCGAGATCATCGAACGCATGGTGAAGGCTTCCTGCCCGGCCGGGGGCGTGGTGCTGGATCCCTTCATGGGCAGCGGCACCACCGCGATCGCCGCGCGCCAGGCCGGGCGCCATTTCACCGGCTTCGAACTGAACCCGGCCTATTGCGACATCATCCGGGAGCGCCTGGCCGCGCCCGAAGTGCCGGTCGCGGGCAAGGCTGCCAAAAAACGCAGGAGCGCCGCCAAGCGAGCGCTCGCCGACGAGGAAACCGCATGAGCTCCATTGACAAGCTGATCGAGAACACCATCCGCGAAGACGTGCGCGCCACCGGCGGCTACCAGGTGCCGGATGCGAACGGCTACATCAAGCTCGACGCGATGGAAAACCCCTACCAGCTGCCCGTGGAGCTGCGCGCGGAACTCGGCCAGCGCCTGGCCGACGCCGCGCTGAACCGCTATCCGGTGGCCTCGTATGCGACCCTCAAGGCGAAGATCTGCGCCAGCCTGGGCGTGCCGGCCGGTTACGACGTCTTGCTCGGCAACGGTTCGGACGAGCTGATCTCGATCATGGCCATGGCCGTCGCGCGGCAGGACAAACGCGCCGTCATCATGGCGCCGACCCCGGCCTTCGTGATGTTCTCGCGCTCGGCCCAGTTCGCCGGCGCCGATTTCGTCGGCGTGCCCGTGAAGGCCGACTTCTCGCTCGATTTGCCGGCCATGCTGGCCGCCATCGAACGCTACCGGCCGTCGCTGGTCTTCCTGGCCTACCCGAACAACCCGACCGGCAACCTGTTCGATGCCGGCGACATGGCGGCCATCGTCAAGGCCCTGGGCGAGACCGGTATCGCCGTGGTCGACGAGGCTTACCAGCCTTTCGCGCGCACGAGTTTCATGGGGCGCCTGCCGGAGTTCCCGAACCTGGTCGTGATGCGCACCCTGTCCAAGCTGGGCCTGGCGGGCATCCGCCTCGGCTACCTCTCTGGCGACCCCAAGCTGCTGGAGCAGTTCGAGAAGGTGCGTCCACCCTATAACGTGAACGTGCTGACCCAGGTTGCGGCCGAGTTCGCACTCGACCATCTCGACGTGCTCGACGCGCAAGCCGGCCTGCTCAATGACGAGCGCACCCGCTTGAGCGCCGAACTGGCGGCGCTGCCGGGAGTCGAAGTATTCCCGTCTGCCGCGAATTTCATCTCGCTGCGCGTACCCGACGCGGACAAGACCTGTTCAGAACTGCGCGCGGCGAAGGTGCTGATCAAAAATTTGAGTAGAATGGACAAGCTGTTGGCCAACTGCATCCGCGTCACGGTCAGCACGCCTGAAGAAAACACCGCATTCTTGAACGCCCTGAAAGCGTCCCTATAAAAGCGGCTGCCTGCGCACAGGCAGCCTGGAAGAGCACCCAGCAATGACCCGCACCGCCGACATCACACGCAATACCAACGAGACGCAGGTCCGCGTCTCGATCAATCTCGACGGCACCGGCCGCCAGAAGCTCAATACGGGCGTCCCTTTTCTGGACCACATGCTCGACCAGATCGCCCGCCACGGCATGTTCGACCTCGAAGTCGAAGCCGTCGGCGACCTGCACATCGACGCCCACCATACGGTGGAAGACACCGGCATCACGCTGGGCATGGCGGTGGCCAAGGCCGTGGGCGACAAGAAGGGCATGACGCGTTACGGCCATTCCTACGTGCCGCTGGACGAAGCGCTGTCGCGCGTGGTCATCGATTTCTCGGGCCGTCCGGGCCTGGAAATGCACATTCCCTGGACGCGCGCCATGATCGGCACCTTCGACGTCGACCTTACCGGCGAATTCTTCCGCGGCTTCGTGAACCACGCCGGCGTAACCCTGCACATCGACAACCTGCGCGGCGTCAATGCGCACCACCAGTGCGAAACCGTGTTCAAGGCCTTTGGCCGCGCGCTGCGCATGGCCACCACGCTCGACGAGCGCGCAGCCGGCATCATCCCTTCGACCAAAGGCAGCCTGTAATCGGCTCTACTTCGCGACCATGACGAACAAGATCGTAGTAGTCGACGGCCTCGGTAACCTGCGCTCGGTCGCGCAGGCGCTGCGCGCGGCCGCGCCGGAAGCGGACATCCTGGTCTCCAACAACCCGGCCGACATCGACGCTGCCGACCGCATCGTGTTGCCGGGCCAGGGCGCGATGCGCGACTGCATGCGCAGCCTGCGCGAATCCGGCGCCGAGGAAGCCCTGCTGCGCGCGGTAAAAACGCGCCCGGTGATGGGCGTGTGCGTGGGCGAGCAGATGCTGTTCGACACGAGCGAAGAAAACGAAGGCACGCCGGGCCTGGGCCTGCTGCCCGGCAAGGTGGTGCGCTTCCAGCTGGACGGCAAGCTGCAGGCGGACGGCTCGCGCTTCAAGGTGCCGCAGATGGGCTGGAACCGCGTGCGCCAGACCCGCGCCCACCCGCTGTGGGACGGCGTCGAGGACGGCAGCTATTTCTATTTCGTGCACAGCTATTACGCCGCGCCGGAGATTGCTACCGACACCATCGGCGAAGCCGACTACGGCGGCATGTACGCCTGCGCCGTGGCGCGCGACAACCTGGTCGCCACCCAGTTCCACCCTGAAAAGAGCGCAGCCGCCGGCCTGCGCCTGTACCGCAATTTCATCCGCTGGAATCCGTAATCCAACCTCCAACCAACCGACAACGACCATGCTGCTGATCCCCGCCATCGACCTGAAAGACGGTCACTGCGTTCGCCTGAAACAGGGCGACATGGAACTCGCCACCGTGTTCTCCGAAGATCCCGCCGACATGGCGCTGCATTGGCTCAAGCAGGGCGCCCGCCGCCTGCACCTGGTCGACCTGAACGGCGCCTTCGCGGGCAAGCCGAAGAACGAAGGCGCGGTCAAGGCGATCCTGCGAGTGGTCCAGGAATACGCCGAAGAGCACGGAATCGACGAGATCCCGGTCCAGCTGGGCGGCGGCATCCGCGACCTCGACACCATCGAGCGCTACCTGGACGACGGCATCAGCTACATCATCGTCGGCACCGCCGCGGTGAAGAATCCGGGCTTCCTGCACGACGCCTGCGGCGCCTTCCCGGGCCAGATCATCGTCGGCCTGGATGCGCGCGACGGCAAGGTCGCCACCGACGGCTGGAGCAAGATGTCGGGCCACGAGGTCATCGACCTGGCCAAGAAATTCGAAGGCTATGGCGTGGAATCGATCGTCTACACCGACATCGGCCGCGACGGCATGATGGGCGGCGTGAACATCGAAGCCACCGTCAAGCTGGCCCAGGCCGTGCGCATCCCCATCATCGCCTCGGGCGGCGTGCACGTCCTGGCCGACGTCGAGGCCCTGTGCGCGGTGCAGGACGAAGGCATCGAAGGGGTCATCTGCGGCCGTTCGATCTACGAAGGTACGCTCGACCTGGCATCGGCCCAGGAACGCGCCGACGTACTGACCGAGGGCGCCCAGGCCTAAGCTTTATGCTCGCAAAACGCATCATCCCCTGCCTCGACGTTACCGGCGGCCGCGTGGTCAAGGGCGTCAACTTCACCGAGCTGCGCGATGCCGGCGACCCGGTCGAGATCGCACGCCGCTATGACGGGCAAGGAGCGGACGAACTGACCTTCCTCGACATCACCGCCTCGAGCGACGGCCGCGACCTGATCCTGCCGATCATCGAAGCCGTGGCCTCGACCGTGTTCATCCCGCTCACCGTCGGTGGCGGCGTGCGCAAGGTCGAAGACGTGCGGCGCCTGCTCAATGCCGGCGCCGACAAGGTGTCGATGAACACCTCGGCCGTCACCAACCCGCAGCTAGTGTTCGAAGCCTCGCAAAAGCACGGCTCGCAGTGCATCGTGGTGGCGATCGACGCCAAGCAGGTCGCCCCCGGCAAGTGGGAAGTATTTACCCACGGCGGGCGCAATGCGACCGGGCTCGATGCGGTCGAATGGGCGCGCAAGATGGAAAGCCTGGGCGCGGGCGAACTGCTGCTGACCTCGATGGACCGCGACGGCACCAAGGTCGGTTTCGACCTGGGCCTGACCCGCGCCGTGTCGGACGCGGTGGGCATTTCCGTGATCGCCTCGGGTGGCGTCGGTTCGCTGAAAGACCTGGCCGACGGCATATTGGTAGGCCACGCCGATGCGGTGCTGGCCGCCAGCATCTTCCACTACGGGCAGCACACGGTCGGCGAAGCCAAGCGCTATATGGCTGAACGCGGCATCCCGATGCGGCTGGAGTGAGCATGGCACACAAATGGCTCAACAAGGTCCGCTGGGACGAGAACGGCCTGGTGCCGGTGATCGCGCAAGAAGCGGCGACCGGCGACATCCTGATGTTCGCCTGGATGAACCGCGACGCGCTGGCCAAAACGGTGGAGCTGGGCGAAGCCGTCTACTGGAGCCGCTCGCGCAAAAAGCTGTGGCACAAGGGCGAAGAGTCCGGCCACACCCAGCGGGTAGTAGAAATGCGCCTGGACTGCGACGAAGACGTGGTGCTGCTCAAGATCGAGCAGGCGGGTGGTATTGCCTGCCACACCGGGCGCCACTCCTGCTTCTTCCAGAAATTCGACGGCGACGACTGGCAGGCGGTCGACCCCGTGCTGCAAGACCCCGACACCATCTACCCAAAGAAACCATGAGCGACATTCTGGCCCGCGTGGCGGCCGTGATCGAATCGCGCAAGCCGGACAACGGCGGCGACCCTGCAACTTCCTACGTAGCCAAGCTGTTTTCAAAGGGCGACGACGCGATCCTGAAAAAGATCGGCGAGGAAGCCACCGAGACCGTGATGGCCGCCAAGGACGCGCGCGTCTCGGGCGACGCCGCCAAGGTGCTGTACGAGACCGCCGACCTGTGGTTCCACAGCATGGTGTTGCTGGCGCAGTTCGGGTTGAGCCCGCAGCAGGTGATCGACGAGCTGGGGCGCCGCGAAGGTGTGTCCGGCATCGATGAGAAAGCCGCCCGCGGCGACCAGTAGCAATAGTAAGCACCAACTCACTTGTCATCATCGCATCCGGTGTCATAATCGGGTTGTGCGGTCATGCAGGTGTCATGGCGCGCCGTCACAGATCTGGAGACAAGATGGACAACTGCATTTTCTGCAAGATCATCGCCAAGCAAATTCCGGCCAATATCGTCTACGAAGACGAGGACGTGCTGGCGTTCAAGGACATCAACCCGGCGGCTCCGGTGCACCTGCTGGTGATCCCGAAGCAGCACGTGGCCACGCTGTCGGATTGCACCGGCGAGCATGCGACGGTGCTGGGCAAGATGCTGGCGCTGGCGCCGAAACTTGCAGAAGAGCATGGTGTCGCGGTCAAGACGGATGGCAATGGCGGACGCAGCGGCGGCTTCAAGACCCTGATCAATACCGGACCGGACGGCGGGCAGGAGGTCTATCACCTGCACCTGCACGTGTACGGCGGCAAGCGCCCATGGCGCGGCCTGGGCACTTGAAAGGCTGACTGGGTTGCGACTGAGTTTTTAATGGGGGCAAGCAGTGCCCGCATGGCGTATACTGAAATATACGCTTTCCCGATTTACAGGCGCATGCGCCTCGCTAGGAGATAAACATGGGTTCAATGAGTATTTGGCACTGGGTCATTGTGCTGGTCGTCGTGATGCTGATTTTCGGCACCAAGAAGATCGGCAATATCGGTGGCGATCTGGGCAAGGCCGTCAAGGGCTTCAAGGATGGCGTGAAGGGCGAGGAAGACAAGGCGAATGCCGAGGCCACCACCACCACGACCACCACCACGACGCAACAGGTCGCCGACAAGTCGACCATCGATGTCGAAGCCCGCGAAAAAACCCGTCATTAATCGCCGGGCATGATTGATCTCGGACTGTCGAAAATCGCGATCATCGGCGTTGTCGCCCTGATCGTGATCGGCCCTGAAAAGCTGCCGAAAGTGGCGCGCATGGCCGGCACGCTGTATGGCCGTGCCCAGCGCTACCTGCACGACGTGAAATCCGAAGTCAGCCGCGAGATCGAGCTCGACGAGCTGCGCAACCTGCACAAGGAAGTGCACGAGAGCGCGCAGTCGTTCAAGGACGATCTCGCGCACTCCGTGTCCAGCCAGGTCGACGAGGTCGAGGCGCTGTGGGACGGGCGCGAGGCGATGTCGGCGCATGCCGGCTCGTCGTCTTTCCTGAGTACGACGGACATCGAGCGCAAGGCGCGCGACTTCCGCCGCAAGAAACTGGTGCGCACATCAAGCGTGCCGGCCTGGTACAAGCACCGCAACGGCGGCAAGACCCATGTGCTGTCGGGCGCTGCGCGCGTGCGCAAGTTCCGCCCTGGCACCAGCAAATCCAAGAGTTCGTTTTTCTAAATGACCGAAGAAGCCGCAGGCGAAGAAACCTTCATCTCCCACCTCGTCGAACTGCGTGACCGCCTGGTCAAGGCGTCGATCGGGATCGCGATCGCCTGCGCGGCGCTGTTCTTCTGGCCCGGCCCCTCGCAAGTCTACGACCTGCTGGCCGCGCCCATGGTCGCCTCGCTGCCGCCCGGCTCGACGATGATCGCCACCGGCGTGATCTCGCCCTTCCTGGTGCCGATGAAGGTGACGCTGCTGCTCGCCTTTATCATTGCGCTGCCCTGGGTGTTCTACCAGTTGTGGGCCTTCGTGGCGCCCGGCCTGTACGCGCACGAAAAGCGCCTGGTGCTGCCGCTGGTGATCTCGTCCTCGCTGCTGTTCATCGGGGGCGTGGCCTTCTGCTATTTCTTCGTGTTCGGCCGCGTGTTCCAGTTCATCGGCGAGTTCGCGCCGAAATCCATCGCCGTGACGCCCGACATCGAGAACTACCTCGACTTCGTGATGTCGATGTGCCTGGCCTTCGGGGCCACCTTCGAGGTGCCGGTGGTGGTGGTGATCCTGGTGCGCATGGGGATCGTCAGCATCGGGAAGCTCAAGGAAATCCGCTCCTACGTGATCGTCGGCGCCTTCGTGATCGCGGCCATCGTGACGCCGCCGGACGTGGTCAGCCAGCTGGCGCTAGCCATCCCGATGTGCCTGCTCTACGAACTGGGCATCCTGGTGGCGCCGATGTTCGCCCGCATCACCCGCGCCCCGCAGGACGCCTGAACGCCGGGTCCGCGGGCGGGCCGCCTCAATTGGTCTTCAATACGCCGCCGTTCCCCAGCCCGCCCTCGACCGACTGCGCCTTGTAGGCGCGCACGGCCCGCACCATCTGGTGGTACGAGTCCATGAAGGACGCCGCCAGCACCTTGCCCTGCGGGTGTGCGAGCAGACTTGGGTCCCGGCCTGCGCCGGGACGACGGGGCAGGTGGCCGAGACCCGCCTTACGGGCAATTCCCGATCACGTAATACCCGCTCGAGGTCTGCGCCAGCGTCGAGGTGTAGAACGTATTGTTCAGCCCCATGTTCTGGTTCGACCCATTGGCCAGCGCATAGCCGCCGCTGTTGTGCGCGCGTCCGGCCGTCACGTGCGCGTAGTTGCTGGCGGTGGTGGCCGTGCACGTAAAGCCAGACGTGGTCGACCCGGTCACGCTGGACGACTTCGCGCTTTCCACGCCGCCGTTCCCGGTCGCCGTCACTTCGTAGCTGTAGCTGGTGCTGGCCGCCAGGCCGCCGTCGGTGTAGCCGGTCGCCGTCAAGGCCGTGCCATTGACCTTGGCCCCGTTGCGGTAGACGTTGTAGCCGGTCGCGCCATTGGCTGCATTCCAGGACAGCGCGATGCTGCTGGCGGTACTGGCGCCGACTGCCAGGCCGGCTGGCGGCAACAGGGCAGGTGCGCTGCCGACCAGGAACTGGGCGATGGTGCAGGCGCTGGAGGTCAGCCCGGTCGCGGTATTGGTGGCCGTGACGGTGCCCGAATAATAGCCGTCGGCGCGCGCCGCATAGGCCTTGCTGAAGCTGGCGCCGCTGCCGGCCGCGCTGTCGTTCACCGGGGTCGGGCCAGTGAGCACCACGCGGTAGCTGCCGATCGCGCCGGCGGCGTCGGTGGCGGCGCCGTTCACCGTCACGGTGGATCCCGACACGCTGGCGCTGCAGGAGCTCATGCTTGGTGGCGCCGCCTGCGACACGCGCAGGTTGTTCTTGAACCAGAAGTCCATCACGAAGGCCGGGTAGTTGACCTTGGTGGCGTCGACGTAATTGCTGTTCTGCCCACCGGTGCCCGCCGGCCAGGCGTGGGCCATGCCGGTCACCACGATTTCCGAGGTGCGCAGCTTGCCGTTCGCATCCGTGTAGGGCACGTTGCTGCCGCCGGTCGGCACCGTGGCGGTGGCGCCCTTGGTATAGGTGCCGCCATACACCTGGCGCATCGCGGCCGCATTCAGCGGGCCGTAGGCCTGGCCGACCACGTAGTCGTTGGTGCCCCAGATCACGCTCGCGACCTGGCTGGTGAACTGGCTGGCGCTGGCGCCCGCCCAAGAGGTACAGGCACTGGCCACGCTGCTGGAGGTCGTGCCGGCGGGGACCGAGGCGATCTGCGAGCTCGACACGGTTGGCGACGGGCCGGCATTGATGCCGATGCCGGCGAAGATGTCGGGCGCCACGCAGCCCATCACCATGGTCTTGGAACCCCCGGAGGACAGGCCGGTGACATACACCTGCTTGGGGTCGATCACATACTGCGGGTTGCTCACGAAGCGGTTGATCAGGTCGAGCAGCACCGCATTGTGCCCGTAGCTGCGGCTGCGGTTGGTGGCGGCCCAGTCCCAGCAGTGGGCGCCATACAGGTTGCCGGTGGCGTTCGGGGCCAGGATCACGGCGCCGTACTGGTCGGCCGCCGCCTTCCAGTTGTAGCCGGCGTCGCCCGTGCCGGCGATGACGTCGTTGGCCGCGGTCTGGGCGCAGCCGTGCAGCACCAGCACCAGGGCGCGCTTGCCGGCCAGCGTCGGCGTGGTGGCGGGCCAGTAGTAATAGCCGGTGAGGGCGCCGCCATTGGTGGTGTCGGTGGCCCAGGTCTGGTTCGCGCTCCATGTGCCCGGTCCGGCCTGGAGTTGCGCGGATGCCGGCAGGCTGAGGGCCATGCAGGCGGCGGCGAGTGCCGCCTGTTTGAAGAGGAATGCCATGGAAGTCTCCGTTCTGTTGTTTTCTGCAGTACAGGACCGGAAACAACAGGCGCAATGCGACCTCGCCCCTTCGTGACCGGCAATTCGGTGAAACAAGCGGGAAAGACTGGCGGGCCGGGTCAGCTAAGACGGCGGCAGGGGAAGGGAAGTCATGGGATGGGTCTCCGGCTTATGGTCGTTGCCCCGCTTCTACGCGAGGTTCGCACCCATTCTATCCCCGGGGAACTTGCGCACAAGCGAGCGAGTTAGCACGCCGCTTGTGCGCTTTTGCACAGCAGGCTTGCTGTGCAATATCAACACATTGTCACTGCATCAGTTCCGAAATCATCTTGACCGGCGCATTGCCGTAGCCGAGGAACTGGTCATGGAATTCCTTCAGGTTGAAGCGCTCGCCCAGTTGCTGCTTGCGGCGCTCGCGCAGGGCCATGATCTGCTCGTAGCCGCTGTAGTAGCTGGTCAGCTGCACCGAGGTGAGCGACACGCGGCGCCACTTCTCGTCGGCTTCCTGGCGGGTCTGGAAGGCCTGGCGCACCAAGAGGTCGATCGCCTCGGGCTGCTGCATGCCCAGCACGTGCACGCTGTAGTCGAGGATGGTGTTGGTCACGCTGCGCAGGTTCCACTTCGAGTACATCAGCCACATCTCGGGAGCGTTGTCGCCGTAGCCGTTCTCCAGCATCATGCGCTCGCCGTACACGGCCCAGCCTTCGACCATGGCGCCGTTACCGAACAGCGACTTCACCAGCGAGGGGGAACGGTTGGCGTAGACCAGCTGCGCGTAGTGGCCGGGAATCGCCTCGTGGATGTTCAGGATTTGCAGGATCCACTCGTTGTACTCGCGCAGGCTGCTCTCGGCCTGCTGCGGCGTGAGGCTGTCGAGCGGGGTGACGTTGTAATAGGTCTTGTCCTTCGGGCGGTACGGGCCCGGCGCATCGATGCTGGCGCCGGCCACGCCGCGCTGGTACATCGGCGTCTCGCGCACTTCCAGCGGCTTGTCGGCATCGAGCGTGAGCAGGTTACGGTCCGTGACGAACTTGTGCAGCAGCGGGATCTGGCGGCGGATCTCGGGCAGGAAGTTCTCGCGCGCGACGTGGCGGCTGGAGAGCTTGTCGATCATCATGCCGATCTTCTGGAAGCGGTCGCGCGGCTTGGCCACGCCGGCCATGTAGCGCGGCCACAGCTCGTCCGAGATCGTGTCCATGCGGGTGAGCAGCTCTTCGCGCGTGGCCAGGGCCTTGCGGAAGGTCTGCTCGGCGCTGCTGGAAGACTGGATCTCGAGCGCGAACTTCTGCTCGTACAGGTCTTTCCCGGCGCGGAAGGCGCGCGGCTTGATGCTCCCCGTCGTCATGGCCTTGTCCTGGGCGATCAAAAAGTCCACATAGCCCAGCAGCGCGGTGCCGGCGCTTGCCACGCGCTGCGCGAAGATCGCCTTTTCCTGCGCATTCAGGATCGACTCCTGGGCCGCCTTGCCCAGGTCGGCCAGCACCGCGAGGGTGCCCGGCGCCTGCGAGATGGCGAGCTGGGTATGCTCGCGGGTCGGGTTGACGATCGAGGCTTGCGCGGCCTGGTAGTAGGCCGGCACGTTGGTCAGGCGTTTCAGGATGGTGCGCAGGCGCTGCGGCTTGGCCGCGTAGTCGGTATTGAGGACCAGGTCGAGCGGCTGGGCAATGTTGTGCATCGACGGGTTCCACTCGTATTCGCGCCAGGTGGTCAGGTGCCAGCGGTCTTTCTCCAGCTTGTTGACCAGCAGGGCCAGGTCGGTGCGCTGGCGCGGCGACAGCTGGCGCACGTCCAGCTTGCCGAACTTGCCCAGCCATTCGTTGGCAAAGGCGAGCTTCCTGGCGCGGGTCGCGGCGTCGGGAATGGTCAGGTTGGCGGCCTGCTCGAACTTGCCGACATAGATGCCGCCTTCCGGATCGATGCGCCACAGCGCGGTCAGGTATTGCATGCTCATGCTGTCGAAGCGGCGGTCGAGGCGCTTTTCGTTCGCGGCCGGCGCGGCCGCTGGCGCGGCGGCGGCGACCGGTGCGGCAACGGCGGCAACTGCAGCGGCTTTCTTGACCGGAGCTTTTGGTTTGCGCTTGTCGGCCGCCTTCGATTTGACCACCTTGGTGGCTTTCGCCTTGCCCTTGGCGGGCTTGCTGGTCTTGGCGCTGGCGGGCGCCAGGGCGAAACTCGCCAGCAGCACTGCCAGCGCGATCTTTGTTTTCATCATTCTGTTCGAACCTTGCAAAATAAAAGGTCAGGCGCCCCGGCGCGGCAAGCGCACCGGGAACGCTCGAGGCGCAAGAAGATTAGCACCATTCAGGCCGCTTGCGGACGGCTGAAACATTCCGACACGTGGCGGGGATTTATTCCATGGCGCCGCTACGGATCATGTCCTGGTGGACGGCGTTGACCGTCTCCACGGCCTGGCGCCCGCGCGCGATGTTGTGCAGGACGATCTCGCTGTCCCTGGTGAAGCGGTGGCCGATGCGCACCGTGTACGAACGGGTGGCCCAGCTCACGAAGCCGTTGGCATAGGTGGCGTCGTCCATGTCGCGCCACTTCACGCCGCTGACGCCCTTCTTCCAGGGCAGGACGCCCGAGTGCACCCAGACGCCGACGTCGTCGTAATACAGCTGCACGCTGCGCACCAGCAGGAAGCGGTAGGCCACCAGCGCGCTTGAAGCGGCCATCACGCCGGCCGCCGCGATCTCGTTCCACAGGAAGGCCAGCGGCAGCGCGCCGGCAAACAGCAGCACGGCCAGCGCGATCACGCCCGCATACGCCATCCAGGATTTGACGCCGATGACACGGGCTTGCGCCGTCGTTGCCGCTTTGTCCAGTTCCATGTGGGTAACTCTTCGGTAAAAAGCGGCATGATCACATGGAATGCGTGGCCGCGCCAGTAGGGTGGGCGGGTCTCCCGCCCGCGCGGTGATCGCTGACGGCTTCGCTGTCGTGCCGGGTGATCTCGCTGCTGACTATCACCGCGCGGGCGGCGAAGCCGCCCACCCTACGAACCCAAGCCCTGCTTGAGCATCGCCAGCATCTCCCCCGGCGACAGGCGCGCCGCCATGTCGGTGCCTTCCAGCAGGCTGTCGGCCAGGCCGCGCTTGCGGTGGTGCAGGTCGACGATGCCTTCCTCGATGGTGCCGCGCGCCACCAGCCGGTAGATCGTCACCGGGCGCTGCTGGCCCATGCGGTGGGCGCGGTCCGAGGCCTGGTCTTCCACCGCCGGGTTCCACCACGGGTCCATGTGGATCACGTAGTCGGCCGCGGTCAGGTTGATGCCGACGCCGCCCGCCTTCAGGCTGATGAGGAAGAGCTCCCCTTCGCCGGCCTGGAAGGCATCGACGCGGCGCTTGCGCTCCTGCATCGAGGTGGCGCCGTCGAGATACTGGTAGGGGATGTTCTTCCCGTCCAGGTATTTGCGGATCAGGCTCAGGTGATCCACGAACTGGCTGAACACCAGCGCCTTGTGCCTGTTCTCGAGCAGGCCGTCGACCAGGCGCGCGAAGGCCACCAGCTTGCTGCTCACGATGCCGGCGCCGGGCGCCACCAGCTCCGGATTGCAGCAGGCGCGGCGCAGCCGCATCATCTCGGCCAGGATCTCGATCGATTTCTGGTTGTCGGGCGCCTCCAGCGAGGCCAGCTTGTCGAGCGCCTGGCGCCGCAGCGATTCATACAGCGCGCTTTCGTCTTGCGTGAGTTCGACCGGCAGCACGATCTCGGTGCGCGGCGGCAGCTCGCTCAGGACTTGCGCCTTGGTGCGGCGCAGGATGAAGGGTTGCGTCAGCCGGCGCAGGCGCATGCGCGCGCCGGCTTCGGCGCGCTTGTCCTGGGCCTTTTCGATCGGCCCGGCAAAGCGCAGCTGGAACTGGTCGGCGCTGCCCAGCAGGCCCGGGTTGATGAACCTGAACAGGTTCCACAATTCGCCCAGGTGGTTTTCCAGCGGCGTGCCGGTAGCCGCCATGCGGAAGTCGCCCTGCAGGGCCATCACGGCCTGCGAGCGCTTGGTGTGCATGTTCTTGATGGCCTGCGCTTCGTCCAGCACGATGCTGTGCCAGCTGCGCTTGGCGAACAAGGCCGCTTCCAGCTGCAGCAGGCCATAGCTCACCACCACCACGTCGAAGGGGCCGGCCTCGTTGACTGTCGCGGCGCGGTCGCCCGGTCCGAACAGTTTCAAATTGAGCGTCGGCGCGAAGCGCTCGGCTTCGGAAATCCAGTTCAGGCAGACCGAGGTCGGCGCCACCACCAGCGCCGGGCCGGCCGGCGCGCGCATCAGGAGCAGGGCCAGCGCCTGCAGCGTCTTGCCCAGGCCCATGTCGTCGGCCAGGCAGGCGCCCACGCCCCAGTGGGCCAGGCGCGCGAGCCATTCGAAGCCTTCGCGCTGGTAGTCGCGCAGCTCGGCCTGCAGGGTCGAGGGCAGCGCGGGCGTGAAGGCTTCGCTGGCGGCCATGCGTTCCAGATGCTTGCGCCATGCTTCGTCGCCTGCCATGCCGCCCGCATCGCGGGCCAGCTCGGCCAGCGAGAAGCTCGCCAGCGGATGCACCCGCAGCTCGTCCCCATGCAGGGTGCCGTAATCGGCCAATTCCATCAGGCGGCGGTGCAGCTCGTCGCTCAGGGCCAGGTATTCGTTGTCGCCCAGCGCCACGAAGCGGCTTTTCTCGTCGCGGATGCGGGCCAGCAGTGCGCCCAGGTCCATCACGCGGTTCTCGTCGATGACCACCTCGCCGCTGGCCGCGAACCAGTCCTTGTCGCGCCGGACCTGGACCCGCACCGATTTCGCATTCGCGCGTTTCGCCACGCGGAATTTCTCGCCCTCCGGCCAGGCCACCACCACTTTCGACGGATCGAGTTCGCGCAGCTCTTCCACGAATTCCAGGCATTGCAGGGGCTGGCCAAGCAGCCATTCGCCGTGGTCCAGTTCTCCATGTTCGAGTGCGTGGCAGGCGCCCACCAGCTGACGCTCGGCGTCGCGCTCCGCGTTCAGGTCGCGTTTGGCCTCGGTGCGCACGCCGTCGACGTCGCCGATCACGTTTTCCCCGCCGGTGCCGGGCGCGTAATAGGCGCCGTTTCCAGGCAGCGGGCGCACCAGGATTTGCATGCGCATGCCTTGCTGGTAAGGGCGCAGATGCAGGTGCAGGCGCGGGTCGGCCACTACCTGCTCGATGTCGCCCGGGCTGGCGCCGATGTCCGACTGCACGGTGACGATCGCCGAGATCGCGCTGATCGCGCGCAGCACGCGGCGCTCGGCTTCCACCGGCACTTCCAATCCTTCGCCCACGATGGCGGCGATGCGGCGGTGCTCATCGAGGATGCGCACCAGGCGCAGGCGGGTCGGCGTCTCGCGGGTGACGATCACCTCGCCGTCCTGGTCACCTGGCGTGGGGTGCAAGGTAATCGAGACCTTGCCGCCGCGCGACTTCACCAGCAACTCCGGCTCGCCCGGCAGCAGCTCCACCCGTGTGCCCGGCGACTCCATCCAGAACAGCAGCGGATGCCCGACCAGGGCCGCCAGGGCCTTGTCCAGCTCGAACTCGAAGCGGATGCCGGTGCTGCCGTAATAGCGCCGGCCGCCGATCGAGGCCACCGCCGCCACGTCCTGCGCGGTGAGGAAGTCGAGCGCCGAGGCTTCTTCGGCCAGGCGCTTGAGGCCCACGGCGCGTCCGCGGCTCCAGCCGCCCTGGGCGTCGCGCTTTTGCTCGCGCGGTTCCAGCTCCTGCACGCCCATCTGTTCGTCGTAGCGGATCATCCACACCAGGCGCGATTCGCGCACGACTTCCGCGTTCAGCGCCGGCTGCAGGTTGATCAGGGCATTGAGCTGGCGCTCCCAGGCTTCCTCGCGCTCGAACCAGTGGAGCAGGTCGGTGAAGCGGTGCTGTTTACGTAATTCGCTTGCATACGCCTCCTGGCCGACGAAGCCGAGCTGGCCGAGCAGCGCCGCCAGCTGCGCCGACAGCAAATCGAAACCGGCGCGCTCGGACTGTTCCAGCATGTCCTCGATGTCCTTGCGCTTGCCCGCTAATTGCGGCAGGCCGAGCCAGTGGTGCATCAGCGCGCGGAAGGTAAACGGTTCGAGCGCCATTTCCCAGTTGCGCGAAGCCAGCACGTCGGCGTCGACCGTGCCGCGCCGGATTTCCTGCAGCATGCTGAGCTGGAAGACCACGGCCGTATCAAGCCGCTGCACCGCGCGGGTGGCGATATCGAGCCAGGCATCGGCCAGTTTCAGGTGGGCCGGTTGGTTGCTGCGCAGGAGGGCGGCCAGGTACAGGTGGGCGCCGATGCCTTCGAAAATCGCCTTGCGCTTGCCGGTCTCGCGGCGCAGCGCCTTGAGCGCGGCCTCGATGCCGGGCAGGGCGATGTCCGCATCGTCGCGCAGCAGCGCGATTACGTTGCGCAAGAACAGGCCGGCCGCGTCGTCGACGTCAATCAGCAGCGCGCCGGCGTCATCCAGGCGCCCGCACAGGATCAAATGCTCGCCCAGCGCCAGGCGCAGCGCCACCGATGGGTCGACCTGCGCTTCGGCGGCGGCGCGGATGGCTGGGGCCATCGCCGGCTCGCGCTGGGTGTGCTGCACCAGGGTAGCCAGCACGCCGTCCACCAGCGACGGGTGGATGTAGTCCAGGATGGCCGCATCGAAGGGCCGCGCGCATACCTCGACCAGCGGGTGCAGGTAGGACGCTTCGTGGCAGCGCAGGCAGGCGGCCAGCAGCGGCGTGACGACGGCCGGGCTCTCGCGCGTGAGCAGGGCGATGCGCAGCAGCGCCAGGCCCTGGCGGTAACTGCGCAGGATCGGCGTGCCCTGCCAGTCGCGCCGCAGCGGGGTCACGTGTTCATAGGCGGCTTTCACGGTGCGGAACAGGCCGCTGCTCAATGCCTTGGCCAGCGCGGGCCAGACGGCGTCGGGTGCGATCGTGAAGCCGCGTCCCACCACGTCGGTTACCAGTCCGGCCGCGCGCAGCCGCTCCAGCTCGGCCGCCCATTGCGCGGGCGGCAGGGCCAGGCCGACAGCCATCAGGTGTTCGAGGATGCGCTGGCGGCCCATCGGCTCGCCGGCCAGCGCCAGCAAGGTCAGGATTGCCTGCTCGCCGAAGTCAAGTTCGTCCAGGATCATGCGGGCGGCAGGTTCTCGATATCCACCGCGGGCAGGCCGGCAGGAACTGGGAGCTTGAAGACGCGCAGGTAGAACACCAGCTCCGCTTCCAGCGTACGCACGACGCTCTCCGCCTTGCGGAAACCGTGGCCTTCGCCCTCGAGGGTGATATAGGCCACCGGCAGCTTGCGCGCACGCAGGGCCTCGACCATCGTCTCGGACTGCTGCGGCGGCACCACCATGTCGTCCAGGCCCTGGAAGAAGATCATCGGGCGGTCGAGTTTATCGGTATGGTGGATCGGCGAGCGTTCGCGGTAGACGCTGTCGGCCCGCTCGGGCGGGGCGATCAGGTACTGGTTGTAGTGCGATTCGAACTTGTGCGAGTCGGCGTCGAGCCCGGCCAGGTCGGACACGCCGTAATAGCAGGCGCCGGCCTTGAACACGTCGTGGAAGGCGAGGGCGCACAAGGTGGTCAGGCCGCCGGCGCTGCTGCCGCGCACCAGCAGGCGCTCGGGATCGACCAGGCCCTGCTCCGCGAGATAGCGCGCGCCGGCCACGCAGTCTTCGACGTCGACCACGCCCCACTGGCCCTTGAGAAGGTCGCGGTAGGCGCGGCCGAAGCCCGTGCTGCCGCCGTAGTTCACGTCGAGTACGGCGAAGCCGCGGCTGGTCCAGAATTGCGTCGCCAGTTTCAGGGTGCTGGCCGCCATGCCGGTCGGGCCGCCGTGGCCGATGACGATCAAGGGCGGCAGCTCGCCCGCCAGGGGCGCGGAATCGGCATTCGCGGGCGGGTAGTGGAAGGCGTAGGCGGTGCGTCCGTTCGCGCTCGGGTAGCTGATGCTGCGCGGGCTCGAGAGGTAGCCTTCAGGCGGCAGCGATTCGATCGATCGCGCCAGCACCTCGTGCTTGCCCGTATCGAGGTCGATGCGCGCCAGTTCCAGGGCGACCGTCGGCGCGCCGCCCAGCAGGGCGACAGTCTCGCTGTTGACGCGCAGCTCGCGGATTTCCTGGTAGGGCGTGGCGATGTCGGTGAGCTCGCCGCCGCGCAGGCGCGCCAGCTTGCCGACCCCGCCCTCGACATAGGTGCAGACGATGTCGTCCTCCGCGCGGAAACCGTACAGCGAACCGCCGAAGGTCCACTGCGGGCCGCCGAATTCCGCTTCGCGCGGGCACAGCGCATGGACGACGCCATGGTCGTAGCGGTACAGGTTCCACCAGCCGCTGCGGTCGGACACGAAGTGGAGCAGGCCGCCGGGCGACCATTCGGGCTGGCAGATCGATTCCTGCGGCCCGCCCGCGATCAGCCGGCCATTGGCCAGGCTGCCGTCCTCGAGGATATCGGCCAGCCACAGCTCGGTGCCTTCCCATGGCATGCGCGGGTGGTCCCAGCACAGCCAGGCCAGATGTCGGCCATCTGGCGAGATGCGCGGCGCGGCATAGAAATCGTTGCCGTCCACGAGCACGGTTTCAAGGCCGTCGAAGCCGATGGCGGCGATCGTGTTCTCGGGGTAGTGGCCGCCCGCGGAATGGTCTTCGCGCACCGTGACCAGCCGCCCGCGTCCCGCGTCGACCACGAAGTCGGCATAACGGTGGGCGTTTTCAAACGTGAGCGCGACCGGCGCGCCGCCCGGCTGCACGCGGTACAGGCGGCCATCCGCATGATTCGAGAACCAGGCCACGCCATCGGCGACCGTGTATGCGCCGCCGCCGTATTCATGCACCTTGCTGCGCACGTTGAAGGGCGCAGGCGTCAACTCACCAGTGCTGCCCACCAGCGTCGAGCGTCCCGCCTCGCTGGCCCTGCCTTCCAGCCAGCTCAAACTGGCGCCGTCGAGCGTCAAGGAAGCCAGCGGAGTGGCGCCGGCCGCAACGACGGCGGCGCTGATCGGGGAGGTCCACGTGCCGCAAAGTGCTTGCTGTTTGGTCATGGCGGGTTCTCTCAATGAGGTGGAATGGCATTATAAGGTCAGCCCGGGAATGCGATAATAGGCGTTTTCCTTCCGTCTTCTATTGTCAGCCATGCCACAATTTGCCCCGCTCCAGAACGACACCTTCCTGCGTGCGCTGCTGCGCCAGCCGACCGACTACACCCCGGTATGGCTGATGCGCCAGGCGGGCCGCTACCTGCCGGAATACCGCGCCACGCGCGAACGCGCCGGCTCGTTCCTGGGCCTGGCGAAGAATCCGGACTATGCCACCGAAGTCACCCTGCAGCCGCTCGACCGCTTCCCGCTGGACGCCTCGATCCTGTTCTCGGACATCCTGACCGTGCCGGACGCGATGGGCCTGGGCCTGTACTTCGCCGACGGCGAAGGCCCGAAGTTCGAGCGTCCGCTGCGCAGCGAAGAGGCCGTGCGCGCCCTGGCAGTGCCGGACATGGCGTCGCTCGACTATGTCTTCAAGGCGGTGACCCAGATCCGTACCGCGATCAACGGCCGCGTGCCGCTGATCGGCTTCTCGGGCAGCCCGTGGACCCTGGCCTGCTACATGGTCGAAGGCGCCGGTTCGCGTGAATTCCACACCGTCAAGAAGATGATGTACACGCGGCCCGACCTGATGCACCACATCCTGGAGACCAATGCGCGCGCCGTGGCCCAGTACCTGAACGCCCAGATCGATGCCGGCGCCCAGGCGGTGATGATCTTCGATTCCTGGGGCGGCGCGCTGGCCGATGGCGCTTACCAGGAGTTCTCGCTGAACTACATGCGCCAGATCCTGGCCCAGCTCCAACGCGAGAAAGACGGCGTACGCATCCCGGCGATCGTGTTCACCAAGGGCGGCGGCCTGTGGCTGGACGAGATGGCCGGCATCGGCGCCGACGCGCTGGGCCTGGACTGGACCGTGAACCTGGGCCGGGCCAGGGCGCTGGTGGGCGATCGCGTCGCCCTGCAGGGCAACCTCGACCCGGCCATCCTGTTCGCGGCGCCGGAGCAGATCCGCGCCGAAGTCGAGCGCAGCCTGAGCGCCTACGGCGCCCCGTCGGCAGGCCAGGGCCATGTCTTCAACCTCGGCCACGGTATTTCGCAGTTCACGCCGCCGGAGTCGGTAACGGCGATGGTGGAAGCCGTCCACAGCTTCAGCCGCAAGCAGCGCGCGGCCTGAGAATCGTTCCCGCTGCGGCACGCCGTTGCCGCAGCAAAATCACACTTGTTCACAAGTTCGTAAAACACCATATTTATTCCTGTGGACATCTTTGCGAAAAAAACAAAATCGCAAGTGGATGATTCGTAAGCACTTTTTACTTAAAGAACTGTGGATTTACACAGTAGCGCAGCACCTCCTTCAGTGAAATTTCCCGGCTTACCCTGCCTTGTTCACAAAGTTATCAACAGGCGCGCATGAGTTTGGTGAAAACCCTTTCGTTTACGGGGACTTAGCTCAACTCTTCAAGTAAGGTATGAAGAGTGTGGTGCGGCGCAGCGAGTTTTCCCACACCATCTGTGCAGTTATGCACAGCAAGGGAATTCCAGATCGACTTGTTAACAGGGATAACTCGTGTTTTTCAAGGCATTGAATTCATTGAAGTTTTTTGTATTTCTCAGGTGAATTCCGGGGTTTGGGTTGATCTAACGTAAACCTCCAGCGGGGTCAAGTAGCGCACTATTCACAAAGTTTTCCACAGCTTGGTGGGATAAGAGAAGGTTGGTTTTGACACACTGTTTCCTTGAAGTCGCGCTCGATACGCCGCTCAACAGCTGTTTCGACTACCGCTGGCCTTGCCAGCCGGGCGAAGAGCCGCTGGTGGGCCAGTTGGTGCTGGTGCCCTTCGCGCGGCGTGAGGTGGTCGGCCTGGTGGTGGCGGTCAAGGCGCACAGCGAAGTCCCCCCAGGCAAGCTCAAGGATGCCCTGGCCGTGCGCAGCCAGTTGCCGCCGCTGTCGGCGCGCTGGCTGGCGCTGGCCCGTTTCGCGGCCGACTACTACCAGCGCCCGCTGGGCGAGGTGGCGCTGCCCGGGCTGCCGAAGAACCTGCGCGTCCCCAAGACCGTGGCGCTCGACCGTGCGCTGAAAAAACTGGCCAAGGACGCTACGCCGCACGACCCCACGCCGTCCGGCATGCCGGTCTTGAACCCGGAGCAGCAGACGGCGGCCGACGCCATCGGCGGGGCGCAAGGCTTCACCCCGATCCTGCTGTATGGCGTGACGGGCAGCGGCAAGACCGAGGTCTACCTGCAGGCCTGCGCCCAGGTGCTGGCGCGCGACGGGCAAGCCCAGATCCTGATCCTGGTCCCCGAGATCAACCTGACCCCGCAGCTGGAAGGCAATATCCGGGCGCGCTTCCCCGGCGTGATGCTGGCGACCCTGCACAGCAGCCTGTCCGAGGGCGAGCGCACGCTGCACTGGATGGCCGCGCACGCCGGCAAGGCGCGCATCGTGCTCGGCACCCGCCTGGCGATCCTGTCCTCGCTGCCGCATCTGAAACTGATCGTCATCGACGAGGAGCACGACCCCTCGTACAAGCAGCAGGAAGGCCTGCGCTATTCGGCGCGCGACCTGGCGGTGTGGCGGGCGCACCAGCTGGCGATCCCGATCGTGCTGGGATCGGCCACGCCCTCGCTGGAGAGCTGGCACCACGCCGCTACCCGGCGCTACCGCAAGCTCGAGCTGCGCGAGCGCGCCGTGCGCGACGCCGTGCTGCCGACCGTGAAGCTGGTCGACCTCGAGCGCGACCGTCCGAAGGACGGCTTGAGCGGCGCGCTGCTGGCGGCCCTGCGCCAGCGCCTGGACCGCGGCGAACAGTCGCTGCTGTTCCTGAACCGGCGCGGCTATGCCCCGGTGATCACCTGCGAGGCCTGCGGCTGGATCAGCAACTGCACCCGCTGCACCTCGTTCATGGTGCTGCACAAGCCCGAACACCGGCTGCGCTGCCACCATTGCAGCCTGGAGCTGCGCATCCCGCGCCACTGCCCGACCTGCGGCAACGTCGACCTGCAGCCGCTCGGGCGCGGCACCCAGCGCGTGGAGGAAGGCCTGCAGGCGATGTTCCCCGACGCGCGCATCCTGCGCATCGACGCCGATTCCACGCGCCTCAAGGGCAGCGCCCAGGCGGCCTTCGACACCGTGCACCGCGGCGAAGTGGATATTTTGATCGGCACGCAGATGGTCGCCAAGGGCCACGATTTCAAGAAGCTCACCCTGGTGGGCATCCTGAACCCGGACACCGCGCTGTTCTCGCAGGATTACCGCGCCAGTGAGCGCCTGTTCGCCCAGCTGATGCAGGTGGCGGGCCGCGCCGGGCGCGCCGGGGCGGCGTCCGAGGTGCTGGTGCAGACGCGCTACGCCAGCCACCCGCTGTATGGCGCCGTGGTGCGCCACGACTACGACCGCTTCGCCGGCAGCCTGCTCGAAGAACGCCGCCAGGCCGGGCTGCCGCCCTACATGTACCAGGCGCTGCTGCGCGCCGAGGCGCCGGAACTGGCCACCGCAATCGCCTTCCTGGAAGCGGCGCGCGACTGCTATCCGCTGGAAGGCATCATGATCAACGACCCGATCCCGATGACGATGACGCGCGTACACAATGTCGACCGCGCCCAGCTGCTGGTGGAATCGAACTCGCGCCCCGCGCTGCAGGCCTTCCTGCGCGAGTGGATCGAGATCCTGCGCGCCATGAAGTCGCGCGTGCGCTGGTCGCTGGAAGTCGATCCGCTCGATATCTGATAACCGCGCAAGTGTGGCGATCGGTGAGAATTCACGCCTCCCGGCTCTGCTAGAGTACTGACCTCGATCATGACGATATAAAGGCCCGCCGTGCGCGCAACCCTCGCTACCCTGCTGCTGGCCATGGGCACAGCGGCGCCCACGGCGTCGGCCGGCTCCTACGGCGGCATCATGGCCGTCGACGCGGTACGCGCCAGCATCGCCGCGCGCGACTGCCAGACCGCCGTCAAGCGCCTGAAAAGCGGCCTGGAAAACGCGTACCCCGAAATGTCGCTCTTGGCCGGCTCGATGTACGAGAACGGCATCTGCGTCAAACGCGACTGGCCGCGCGCCGTGACGTTCTACGCGCAGGCGCATGCCGCCGGCGAAGCCGACGGCGCTGCGCGCCTGGCCGCCGGCTATGCCGATCCGGCCAATGGGCCGGACGTGGCGGCCGCGCTGTGGTGGGCCGGGAAGACGCCCGGCTTCCGGCAACCCTGGTGCGCCGTGTCCAAGGAGGCCGCGGCCGACCCTGAGCGCTTTGTCGCGGAACTGGGCGCCTGGCCCAAGGATCGGCTGGCCTTCTGCAATTATGTGGCCGGCGTACTCTCCACCCTGGCGGCCGAAGTGAAGTACCCGGAGCTGGCTTACCGCCATAGCGTCGGCGGCGACGTGACGCTGCGCTTCCTGGTCGGGGTGCCGCGCATCGAGCTGCAGCGCGGCGAATCGCGCGAATATGAGCTGCTGGGCTGGGTCAGCGCCGACACCCTGCGCGGCCGCAAGACGCGCCGAATGGGCGACGGCTTCGTGGATGCGTTGAGCAGCGCGGCCAACCGCGCGCTGGCGCGTTATCCACATCCTGCCGGGATTCCAGCCGATGCGCTGATTCCGGTGAAGTTCAGTTTCGAGATCAACCATGTGACGCGCTGATTGCCATGGAAGTCACCAAACCCGGGCCTCGGTCTGGAATGAAGGAGAGAGCATAAAGATGAAAGCCAGATTTGCTGCCTATTTCGCTGCGTCGAACCGGACGTTCGCCTATTCTTTTCCATCCACCGTGGTGCTTGCCGCCGCCTTGTACTACCTGTCGGCCTCCTGGCTCTGGCTGTTGCCGGCGGTCACTGCCGTCATCGAAGCAATGGCAAAAGCGTTTGAAATCTGGAATCGGAAACAGCAGCCTTGATCGGCTGGATGTGAGCCGCTGCACCTACAAAGCGCAGGTACGAAACCCGGCGAAGATGTCATCCCGTTCGGGCGTAAAAAAGTTACGGAAATGCGGAGAGCGCAGCCGCATCGGTGTCGCGAACGAGGCCCCGCGCAAGACCTGTCGGCTGCCGAAAGACGGCGCCGAGTACTCCAGGTAGCGGTCCGGGGCGAAGCCCGCGTAAGGAAGGAAGCTTGACGCCGTCCATTCCCACAACTGCCCCCACCGAAAGCCGGGCTGGCCGGAACCGGCTGCACATTCCCATTCCTCTTCGGTCGGCAGGCGCCGTCCGGCCCAGCTGCAATAGGCCTGCGCCTCGTACAGGCTCACGTGCCGCACCGGATCGAGTGGGTCCAGCGCTGCCGGGCTGCCGAAATGAACCGTGCTCCACTCGCCGCCCGGCGCCTCCCGCTGCCAGTAGCGCGGCGCCAGGCGCTGCCCTTGCGCCAGCCATGCGCGCCCGGCCTCGCTCCAGTAGGCGGGCCGCTGGTAGCCGCCATCGCGCATGAAGGCCAGGTAGGCGCTATTGGACACCAGGCCGGCGTCGATCGCGAACGGGGCGACGCGGCATGGCGCTGCCTGCTTTTCGTTGTCGAACACAAAGCCGCGTGACTGGTCGCCGCCGAGCAGGAAGTCGCCGGCGCAGGCAATCTCG
Source organism: Telluria sp. ZT3P39 (assembly GCF_059685935.1). Taxonomy (NCBI): domain Bacteria; kingdom Pseudomonadati; phylum Pseudomonadota; class Betaproteobacteria; order Burkholderiales; family Oxalobacteraceae; genus Telluria; species Telluria sp. ZT3P39. The sequence continues at coordinate 136,871 of NZ_JCASIH010000005.1, read as the reverse complement.
GCGCACGCCGTCGTCGCCCCTGGATGCGCGGCCATGGCGGAAGCAGGCGCCGCCGCGCCCAGGGTCTGCAGGGTGTACAGCAGGGCTTCCCCATGCATGTCCTCATGCGCCAGCACCAGGCGATACGGATAGAGCGCCGCGTCGTCCGCGGGCGTGCGCGCCAGCCGGTCGCGGACCTGGTCCAGCACGGCGCGGCAGTAGCCCTTGATCGCTTCAGGGCCGGGCAGGTCGAGCGACCAGCGGGTGCCATGGGCCACGGTATTGGAATCGAACCACTCGTCGCCGCGCGCCAGCAGCGAAGGCCCGGCCGCGTCGCCGGACGCGCTGCTGCGCGCTGCGCGCAGGACGAACCATTCCGCGAACCAGGCGATATGGCCCAGCTCCCACAGCGGCGGGTTCAGGATGGGCAGGCGCGGCACCTGTGCCGCCCGGTCGTGGCCGGCAGCGGCAAGCGCCTCGAACAGGGCCAATGTGTGCTGCCGCGCGTCCTGCAATGCGGCGTCCAGCTCGCGCGGGCCCATGTGGCGGAAGGATGCGTCGTGTTCTGTCATGCCCTGATTGTACGGCGATCCTTTTTCGGCGCACAGCGCGTTGCGTGCAGGCGCTTCCCAGCCATCCGGGCGAAAATCGCGTATCGTTTGGACATCGATTCGCAGGAGAGAAGAATGAACAAGCTAAACGTCGACGTCGCCATCATCGGCACCGGCACCGCCGGCATGACGGCTTATCGGGCCGCCAGGGCGCAGGGCGCGCGCGCCGTGGTGATCGAAGGCGGCCAGTACGGCACCACCTGCGCACGCGTGGGCTGCATGCCCAGCAAGCTGCTCATCGCGGCCGCCGAGTCGGCCCATGCGATGCAGCATTCCGCGCCCTTCGGCGTGCATGCGGGCGAGGTCCGTATCGACGGGCCGGCCGTGATGGAGCGGGTGCGGCGCGAGCGCGACCGTTTCGTGGGCTTCGTGCTCGAAGGTGTGGACTCCTTCCCGATTGAGGACAAGCTGCGCGGCCACGCGCGCTTCACCGGCCCGCATACGCTGGTCGTGGACGACCATACCGAGATCCAGGCTGCGCGCGTCGTGATCGCCACCGGTTCGACGCCGCTGCGCCTGCCCCAGCTGGAAAACGTCGGCCCCGGCATCGTCACCAGCGACGACGTGTTTTACTGGGATGACCTGCCCAAGTCGGTGGCCGTGATCGGCACCGGCGTGATCGGGCTGGAACTGGGCCAGGCACTTGGCCGGCTGGGCGTGCGCGTCAAGTTCTATGCGCGCGGCGGCAGCATCGCCCACATCACCGACCCCGAAGTGCTGCGCGAGGCCGGCCGCGTGCTGAACGAAGAACTCGACATCCAGTTCCAGTCGAAGGTGGTGCGCGCCGTGCAGGATGGCGACGAGGTGGCGCTGACCGTGAGCGACGCCCTCGGCAAGGAAAACACCGAGCGCTTCCAGTTCGTGCTGATGGCGGCCGGGCGCACGCCGAACGTGCACGGGATCGGCCTGGAAGAAACCGGCATCGAGCGCGGCCCGGATGGTATTCCTCTTTTTGACGCCCGCACGATGCAGTGCGGGAGCAGCCATATCTTCATCGCGGGCGACGCCAACAACGAGCGCCCGCTGCTGCACGATGCGGCCGACCACGGCAAGATCGCCGGCGACAATGCGGGCCGCTACCCGGACGTGCGTCCCGGCCTGCGCCGCACGCCGATCGCCGTGGCCTTCACCGAACCGAATATCGCCACGCTCGGCGCCAATTACCGCAGCCTGTGCGAGGGCGGCAAGCGCAAGTTCGCGGTCGGCTCGGTATCGTTTGCGAACCAGGGCCGCAGCCGGGTGATGTTGCAGAACAAGGGGATGCTGCGGGTGTATGCCGAATACGGCTCGCGCCGTTTCCTGGGCGCGGAGATGATCGCGCCGCGCGCCGAACACCTGGCGCACACGCTGTCGTGGGCGGTCCAGATGCGCATGACGGTGGACCAGATGCTCGAGATGCCGTTTTATCACCCGGTGATCGAGGAGGGCGTGCGCACGGCGCTGCGCGACCTGGCGCATTGCCTGACCAAGGGCGAGAGCGAGATCGATGCGGCCGATAGCGAGCCAGGTACTTGAGCAGACGCGCATCGTAGGGTGGGCAAGTTTCTTGCCCACGCGTTCAATCCTCGGTAATGCTGCCTGCGCGGCTATTCCATTGCTGGCTGAACGCGCGGGCAGGAGGACCTGCCCACCCTACGGGCTAACTCAATTCAGGTAACTGGCATCGAGCTTGCCTTCGCTGGCCAGCTGGCGCAGGATCCGCACCGTATCGATATCCGCTTCCTGGTAGGCCGAGCGCTTGAAATCGTCGTACATCTTGTTGGCTTCGTCGGTGTGCTCGCCCTGGCCGTCGTCGTAGGTGAAGCGCACCAGCAGCATGGCATTGGTCGGGGTCTCGATCGTCATCTTCAGGCTCGATGCCGCGATCTCGCCCTGGGCCGGCACCTCGAAGCGCACTTCCTGCAGGGGTGTCATGTGCACGACGTCGTCGATCACCAGGTCGCCGTAGCGCAGGCGGCGCGCGAAGCTGCCGCTGGCGCGCTCGCCGATCTGGCAGTCGTCCAGGTGTGGCACGAACAGCTTGGGCGACTCGGCGCGCAGCACCAGGCCGCGCCAGAGCTGCTCGACGGTGAGGGTGTCGACCAGCGGGTTGAGCGGATCGTTGATCTGGATGAGATGTTCAAATTTCATGGTGCGGGTGTCCAAAGAAGCGCCGGCGCTCGCGCGCCGCAAGGGCGAGATGGTACCCGATTGCAGGCCCGGGCGTCGCGCCGGTGCCGGTTATTGTCGGGTTCAGTTACCCAGCAGCGAAGCATGCTGCTTGCGCTGGAAGAAGGCGATCGCGGCCAGGATCACGAACGAGATCACCAGCAGTACCAGCGCATACGCATGCGCCGCCTCGTAGTTGAGCTTTTGCGCCTCGTCGTAGAGCGCGATCGAAGCGACCCGGGTCTGGCCCGGGATGTTCCCGCCTAACATCAGCACCACGCCGAACTCGCCCATCGTGTGGGCGAAGCTGAGCGACAGGCCGGTATAGATGCCGTTGCGCGACAGCGGCAGTACCACCGAGAAGAAGGCCTGGCGGCGCGTGAGGCCCAGCGCCAGCGCCGACTGCACCAGGTCGCGGCTGACGTTCCTGAAGGCCGACTGGATCGGCTGCACCGCGAAGGGCAGGCTGTAGATGACCGAGCCGGCCACCAGGCCCGCGAACGAGAAGGGCAGCGGATGGCCGAACACCGACAGCCAGGCCGCACCAAACGGCTGCTGCGGCGCCATCAGCATCAGGAGGTAAAAGCCGATCACGGTCGGCGGCAGCACGATCGGCAGGCTGACCAGGGTTTCGATGAACAGGACGCCGCGCATCCGGCTGGTGTTGAGCCAGTTGGCGAGCGGGATGGCGATCGCCAGCAGCACCAGCGAGGTCACCAGCGACAGGCGCAGCGTCAACGCGAGCGCGGACCACAGCTCGGGGGCGAAGGCGACGCTCCCCAAGTCAATCATCCATGGCGGGTGGCAGGCCGAAGCCGTGGCGCTCGAGGATGGCGCGCGCTTTCGGTGTGCCGAGGAAGCGCACGAAACGCGCCGCCAGCGGGGATGTGGCGCCGGCCGCGGTGACGATGGCGCCCTGCTCGATCGGCGCGACGCCCGCATCGCTGATCAGGTGGTAGCGGCCCACACCGGCCATCTTCGGGGAACGCACGGTGGCCAGCGACACGATGCCCAGTTGCGCGTTGCCGGTCTGGACGAACTGCGCCGCCTGCGCGATGTTCTCGCCGATCACGAGGCGCGGCTGGACGGCTTCCCACAGTTTGTCGCGCACCAGCACGGCTTTGGCGGCGCGGCCATAGGGCGCCGTATCCGGGTTGCCGATGGCAATGCGCTTCACGCGCGCATCGCGCAGCAGGGGCAAGCCCTGGTTCACGTCGAAACGGCTGTCCGTGGTCCACAGCACGATCCGGCCGATCGCATACGGGCGCAGGGTGGCGCCGTCGGCCGCCCCGGCTTTGGCCAGCTGGGTGGGATACGTCATGTCCGCCGACAGGAAGACGTGGAAGGGCGCGCCATGGCGGATCTGGGCGAAGAAGTTGCCGGAAGCACCAGTCGAGATCTTGATCTCGGCTTCCGGGGCCTCCTTGCGGAAGGCCGCCGCCAGCTCGTCGATGCAATACGCCAGGTCGCTGGCCGCCGCCACCAGCAGCGGCGCGGCCGTGGCCGGCAGCGCGAGCAGTGTTGCAAACAGGATGACCAGCAATTTTTTCATGAAGCCATTTTAGCGCGGCGGCCAACTCATCGTTACAATACCCGGCCATCCTGCAGAAACTTTCCCATGTCCAACGCACCAAAATTCGGCCTCAACGGGCCGCAAAGCGAAGCCGTGCTTTATCTGGACGGCCCGTGCCTGGTGCTGGCGGGCGCCGGTTCGGGAAAAACCCGCGTCATTACGCAGAAAATCGCGTACATGATCGAAGACCGCGGCTATGACCCGCGCACGATTGCCGCCCTGACCTTTACCAACAAGGCGGCGCTCGAGATGCAGGAGCGCATCGCCAAGCTGCTCAAGCAGCCGAAACAGGCCAAGCAGCTCACCGTGTCCACCTTCCACTCGCTGGGCGTCAAGATCCTGCGCCAGGAGGCGGCCGGCGTCGGCCTGAAGGACAAGTTCTCGATCATGGACAGCGACGACTGCTACACCATCGTCTCCGACCTGGCGCTGACCACCGACAAGCAGGAAATCCGCCGCATCCAGAATGAGATCTCGCTCTGGAAGAACGGCCTGGTCGACCCGGAAGATGCGATCCGCGAGGCAAGGGACGAGGACGAAGCCATGTCGGCGCGCGTCTACCGCAGCTACCTGGCAACCCTGCAGGCCTACCAGGCGGTGGACTTCGACGACCTGATCCGCCTGCCGGTAGAGCTGTTCCGCAACAACGAATCGATCCGCGACCGCTGGCAGCGCCGCCTGCGCTACCTGTTGATGGACGAATACCAGGACACCAACACCTGCCAGTACGAGCTCGTGAAACTGCTGGTGACGGGCATCGGCAAGAAGCCGATGTTCACGGCCGTGGGCGACGACGACCAGGCGATCTACGCCTGGCGCGGCGCGTCGGTGGAAAACCTGAAGACCCTGCAGACCGATTTCCCCGACCTGCGCGTCATCAAACTGGAGCAGAACTACCGCTCCACCACCCGCATCCTGCAGGCGGCCAATGCGGTCATCGGCAACAACCCGAAGCTGTTCGAGAAGTCGCTCTGGTCCGAGCACGGCCTGGGCGAGCCGATCGAGGTGCTGGGCATGCAGAGCGACGAGCAGGAAGCCGAGCAGGTGGCGATCATGATCTCGGCCGACCACTTCCAGCGCAAGAACCAGTGGGCCGACTATGCGATTTTGTACCGCGGCAACCACCAGGCCCGCGTGATCGAGCAGTCGCTGCGCAAGGAGCGCATCCCCTACACCATGTCCGGCGGCCAGAGCTTTTTTGACAAGGCCGAGATCAAGGACGTGATCGCCTACCTGCGCCTGATCGCCAACCAGAACGACGACCCGGCCTTCATCCGCGCCGTGACCACCCCCAAGCGCGGGGTCGGCATGGCCACGCTCGAGGTGCTGGGCGAGTTCTCGAAGCAGTGGAACTGCTCGCTGTTCGAGGCGGCGCAAAAAGGCGGCCTGGAGGCCAAGCTGGCCGAGCGCCAGTTGCAACCGCTGCGCGGGTTCTGCTATTTCATGAACGGCCTGGAAGACCGCGCCACGCGGCCGGGCCCGTCGGGCAGCGGCGACAACGCCGCCGAGGTGCTCGACGACATGATGAAAGAGATCAATTACGAGCACTACTTATATGAGAACTTCGACGACCGCGCGGCCCAGGCCAAATGGCAGAACGTGCTCGAGTTCACCAACTGGCTGAAGGAACGCGGCCGGGGCGGGCGCGACCGCGACGGCGAAGAGAAGAACCTGCTCGAGCTGACCCAAATGGTGGCGCTGATGTCGATGCTCGAAGGCCAGGACGAGGAACAGGATGCGGTGCGCATGTCGACCCTGCACGCCTCGAAAGGCCTGGAATACCCGCACGTCTTCCTGGTGGGCGTGGAAGAGGGCATCCTGCCGCACAAGGGCGACCCGGACGCGCCGGTGGAAATCATCGCCGCGCGCATCCAGGAAGAGCGGCGCCTGATGTACGTGGGCATCACCCGCGCCCAGCGCACCCTGCGTCTGACCTGGTGCAAGAAACGCAAGCGCGCCGGCGAGCTGGTGCACTGTGAGCCTTCGCGCTTCATCAAGGAGATGGCCCTGGATGTCGGCGATGCTCCGCCGAAGGAAACCGAAGTCATCACGCCGAAGGAACGGCTGGCCAGCCTGAAAGCACTGCTGGCGACGCCTAAATTGTAAGCATGTGTTACGACAGCTCCCATTACGTTGCGTAGAAGCCTTGAACCCTTGGCAAGACTCGCGCACGATTGAATTCTCATTTGACTTCTCTTATCCTGGAAGAAATACTTCTAGGACGAGGAAACTCAGCAGAAACTTACTCGATAGTTTACAAAGGCTTTGGTATGGCAACGGTAGCGGATCTGACGAATGTGCCCCTCTCCGGGCAGCGATACATCGACGCGTTGCTCGATACGGGGCCGCATTGGAATTACATGACCGGCCTGCCGGCGAACACCCTGTATTACACCTTCTCGATTGCTTCCGGTAACGAACCCGGACGCACCGGGCAGGAAGCCTTTACGCTGGCGCAGCAGAACAGCGTGCGCATCGCGATCGCCGACCTGCGCGCGATCACCGGCATCAATTTCGTCGAAACAGCCGATGGTGATGCCGCGCAGATTCACCTGAGCAATGTCAACATCGAGGCCAGCAACACCGTCGGCCTGTGCAGCTGGAGGGGCGGCTATAACTACAATCCGTCGACCAACGAAGTCACCAAATACGATGCGGACGCCTGGGTCTATCTCGACAACGCCGAGTGGCGCGCGCGCAACCGCGACCTGACGCCGGGCTCGGAAGGCTACGAGACCCTGCTGCACGAACTGGGCCATGCGCTGGGCCTGAAGCATCCCTTCGAAGGCGACATCGTCCTGCCGGCTGCGCTGGACAATGCAGGCAATACCATCATGACGTACACCAACCACGCGATCATCCACGCCGATTTCAGCCAGTACGATGTGGCTGCGCTGAACTGGATCTACGGCGGCGATGGACTGGGCGGCGCGCTTGGCTTCAACGCGCTGACCGACGCGGTCTATCTCACCGGTACCAGCAGCTCTGAAACGCTGACAGGTACCGATTTCAATGACACCCTGCAGGGCAATGGAGGAAATGACGTGATCAATGGCGGCAACGGCAACGATACGGCGGTCTATATGGGCGCACGTAATAACTACAGCATCACCGGCAACCTCGATGGCAGCCTCACGGTCGCCAGCGCGGCGGAAGGCATCGACACCCTGCTGTCGATCGAGCAACTGCGCTTTGCGGACATGACCGTCCAGCGCGCGGCAGTGGTCGATGCGACCGCGCCGGCGGCGCCGACCTTCGCCGTGACCAAGAACGCCAACGGCTACACCACCGGCAACACCCCGCTCATCACCGGCGTCGCAGAAGCCGGTTCCACCGTGAAGATCTATCTCGGCGGGACCGTGATCGCCACCACCACGGCCGGCAGCAACGGCGTGTTCCGGGTGGTCGGCAACGCACTGGCGGACGGCACGAATTACCAGGTCTACGCCACTGCCACCGATACCTCGGGCAATACCTCGAGCTTCAGCCCGCTCGATACCTTCAATGTCGACAGCAAGGCCCCGACCGCGCCGACCAATACCTTCTCGCTGGACCAGGGCGGCAACAAGCCCGTGTTCTCGGGCATCGGCGAAGTCGGCACCAGCATCGTGCTGGTACACGTCAACAAGGCCATTGAAATCGGCCGCGCGACCGTGGGCGGCGACGGCAAGTGGACCATCGATTCCACCCCGCTGCCCAACGGCAGCTATGTGGTCAGCGCCGCCTCGGTGGACATCGCCGACAACGCCACCAGCGCCACCACCCGCATGAATTTCACGGTGGCGAGCAGCGCCAACCAGACCGGCACCGGCGGCAACGACAAGTTCAATGTCGGCGGCGGCGACAACGCCATCGACGGTGGCGCCGGCATCGACACCGCCGTCTTCGCGGGCAGCGCCGCCAATTACACCGTGGCACGCGGCATTTGGGGCTATAACGTTACCGCCAAATCCGGGACCGACGGCAAGGACGCGCTCATCAACGTCGAGCGCATCCAGTTCAGCGACGGCTACAAGGCCATCGATATCGACGGCATCGCCGGCCAGGTCTACCGCCTGTACGAAGCCGTCTATGGCCGTCCATCGGACAAGACCGGCATGGGCTACTGGATGGACCGCATGGAACACGGCACCAGCCTGCTGCAGGTGGCCAAGGAGTTCATCACCAACCAGCCGGAATTCGTCCAGCAATACGGCGCGAACCCGACCAACGGCGAGTTCCTCAACAAGCTGTACATGAACATCCTGGATCGCGCACCGGATGCGGCCGGTTACGAATACTGGGTCGGCCGCATCGTCGACAGCAGCCGCGAGCAGATCCTGATGGAATTCAGCGAAGGCTTCGAGAACCAGGCACAGGTGATCGGTACCATCAGCACCGGCATCGACTACACGCCGTGGGGCACGCCATAAGCCAGGCTGGCATAATGCCGGCTTTACGCCGGAGTATGCCGTGAGCCAGGAAGACCGTTTCGTCGACATCGAGATCAAGGTCGCGCACCAGGAAGACCTGGTCGAGACCTTGAACCAGACCATCTACCAGCAAGGCCGCCGCATCGACAAGCTCGAAGCGATGGTGGCCGCGCTGGCGGAGCACGTCCGCAACCTCCAGACCAGCCGCCAGGGGCCGGTCAACGAACGTCCCCCGCATTACTGATCGGGTGACGTAGGGTGGGCGGCTTGTCCGCCCGCGCGTTCAACCGGCGCTCGCTTTATCGCGCCCAGGGCTTCCCCCAGCCGCATCCCCAAACACAGCAGCGTCAAGGTCGGCGGCAACCCCCAGGCCCCCGGTATCACCGACGCATCGCACACATACACCCCCGGCGCCGCGCGCAGGTCGCTGTCGACGCCGGCGCCGATCGGCACGCTGCCGCCCGGATGCGCCGCAAAATGGTGGGTCGCGAACACCTTGCGCGCACCGGCCTGCTGCAAAATCGCTCGCGCCATCACGATGCCTTTCGCCAGCCGTCCCCGGTCGCCCTTTGTCAGCCGCTTGTCCACCCAGCGCGGCCCCACCGCGCCGCCGACCTCGTCGCGGATCTTGACCATGATGCTCAGCGTGCGCCGGTGCGCACCCAGGCGGTCGATGCGGCCGGCCTGCAGCGCGAAGGCCTGGAACATCGGGCGCGGCAGCGTCAGGTCGGCCAGCGTGATGCCGTCGTCATGGAAGCTGGCGCCGGCCGCCATCGGCACTTCGGCCCCGCCGATGCCGTCGCCCAGATCGTCGACGCTGCCCATCACCGCCACCACCGGGTCGCTGAAGAAGGGCGCATGGCGCGGCCCCAGGTTTGACGCGTGCAGCAGGCGCGGGCTGCCGATGCCGCCGCCGGCCAGCACCACCAGCGGCGCCCGGGCGACCTGCACGGCGCCGGCGCGCAGCAGCTCGACACCAAAGGCCCGGCCGTCTTCCATCAGCACGCGCAGCACCCGGCTGCGGTCAAGCAGCACGGCGCCGTGGCCGCAGGCCTGCTCGACGAAGTCGCGCGCGCTCCATTTGGCGCCGTAGGGGCAGCCGTAGACGCAGCGCCAGCAGCCGCTGCGGCAGGCTTCGGGGCGGATCATCTTGTCGAGTTTTTGCCAGTCGAAGCCGGCGCCGCGCGCGGCTTGCATGATGCGCGCCGCCATCGGGCCGACCAGGCTGTCCGGCAGCGGCGCCAGCGGCAGTTCGGCGCGCAGCGCGGCCAGCGCCGGCGCCAGGTCGATGCCGTGGGCCGCGAACACGGCCAGCGGCGGAGCGGCGGCGGTGGCGAAGTTCAGCGCCGAGCTGCCGCCCAGGGCCGTGCCCGACACCAGCAGCGACGCGTCGCGGTGCAGCCAGGCGCCTTTTCCGGGCAGCGCCATGGTGGCCATCTGGCCGAGCGTGCCGGCAAGCGGCGCGGCGCTGCCCTGTTCGAGGATGAGCACGCGCGCACCGGCTCGCGCCAGTTCGCGCGCGGTGCTGGCGCCGCCGGGACCGGTGCCGACGACGATCGCATCAAAGAGTCGTTCGATGAGGGAATCCATGGCCGAAGAAGAGGGTAGGGGGCGATGCTAACACGGACCTGGGGGCTACCCTCCGGACCCGGCCACGGGTGTCAATACGGAGCGTCAATACATGCAACATACATACGCTTTTTGTTGTGACGCCTTGCGACCAAGCCTGCTATGATCTTCGCGCAACGGCTGCCCTGCACGTCCGGCAGCTCCCTCCCAAGAGTCCGTGAAAGATCGCATGAACCGACCAAAACTGCTCATCGTTGCCGCCAGCCTCGCGCTCGCGCATGCAGCGATCGCGGCGCCATCCGCCTCCACGCTCGACGCCTCCAACCCGTTCGCCCAGCCCAGCAGCCTGCCGCTGAACTATCCGGCCTTCGACAAGATCAAGAACGAGCACTTCCTGCCTGCGTACGCGGCCGGCATGGCCGAACACCTGGCGGAAATCGACGCGATCGCGAAGAGTAAATCGGCGCCCACTTTCGAGAACACCATCGTCGCCATGGAACGCTCCGGCGAGATGCTCTCGCGCGTGGCGGCCACCTTCTCGAACCTGCAGACCGCGAACACCAACGACACGCTCGACGCGGTAGACCGCGAAATGTCGCCGAAGCTGGCGGCGCACAACGACACCATCTACCTGAACCCGGCCCTGTTCCAGCGCGTGAAGACCCTGCACGCCAAGCGCGCCACGCTGCGCCTGGACGCCGAATCGAAGCACCTGCTCGAGCGCGTGTACAAGGAATTCGTGCGCGCGGGGGCCAACCTGTCCGCCGCCAACAAAGAGAAGCTGAAAAAATACAACGGCGAGATCGCTTCGCTGCAGTCGGAATTCTCGCAGCGCGTGCTCAAGGAAGCCAATGCATCGGCGCTGGTCGTCGATTCGCGCGCGGAGCTGGCCGGCTTCTCGGACGCCGAGATCAATGCCGCCGCGGCGGAAGCCGACAAGCGCGGCCTGAAGGGCAAGTACGCGATTGCCATCGTCAACACCAGCAGCCAGCCGCCGCTCGCCACGCTCACGAACCGCAGCACGCGCGAACGCCTGATGGCGGCGTCGCTCAACCGCGGCAGCCGCGGCGGCGAGTTCGACACCCGCGAACTGGTGCTGCGTCTGGCCAGGCTGCGCGCCGAACGCGCCGTGCTGCTGGGCTACCCGAACTATGCGGCCTATTCGCAGGAACTGGAAACGGCCAAGAACCCGGCCGCCGTCAACAAGCTGCTGGCCGAACTGTCCAAGCCGGCCGTGAACAACGCGCGCAAGGAAGCGGCCGAGATCCAGAAGGTCATCGACGCCAGCAAGGGCGGCTTCCAGGTGGCCAGCTACGACTGGCCGATCTACCAGGACAAGGTACGCGCCGCGAAGTACAACTTCGACGAGAACCAGCTGCGCCCGTACTTCGAGCTGAACCGCGTGCTGGTCGACGGCGTGTTCTTCGCCGCCACCAAGGAATACGGTATCACCTTCAAGGAACGCAAGGACCTGCCGGTGTACGACCCGGACGTGCGCACCTTCGACGTCATCGATGCCGACGGCAAGCAGCTGGCGATCTTCATCTTCGACCCCTACGCCCGTGGCAACAAGCAGGGCGGCGCATGGATGAACGAATATGTCTCGCAGTCGCACCTGCTCGCTAAGCGCCCGGTGGTGGGCAACCACCTGAACATTCCGAAGCCGCCGAAGGGCGAGCCGACCCTGCTGACCTACGACGAAGTGCGCACCGCCTTCCACGAGTTCGGCCACGCGCTGCACGGCATGTTCTCGAACGTGAAATACCCGCACTTCTCGGGCACCAGCGTGCCGCGCGACTTCGTCGAGTATCCGTCGCAGGTCAACGAGATGTGGGCGGTCTGGCCTGAAGTGCTGGGCAATTATGCCAAGCACCACCAGACCGGCGCCGCCATGCCGAAGGAACTGCTGGACAAGGTGGTCGCTTCGAAGAAGTTCAACCAGGGCTACATGACCACCGAATACCTGGCCGCTTCGCTGATCGACCAGCGCTGGCACCAGCTCACGCCCTCGCAAATCCCGACGGATGTGCTGTCCTTCGAGGCCAAGGCCCTGAAGGATGCGGGCGTGGACTTCGCGCCGGTGCCGCCGCGCTACCGCACCACCTATTTCTCGCACTCGATGGGCGGCGGCTATTCGGCCGGCTACTACGCCTACCTGTGGAGCGAGAAGCTCGACGCCGATACGGTCCAGTGGTTCACCACCAACGGCGGCTTGAGCCGCAAGAACGGCGACCATTTCCGCAAGACCCTGCTGTCGCGCGGCGGCACGGCCGATGCGATGGACCTGTTCCGCAACTTCCGCGGCCGCGATCCAGTCATCGAGCCGTTGCTGGAACGCCGCGGCCTCACCGGTAACTGATCCTCCCTCCCACATTACGAGACACCATGAACCGTCCACATATCCTGCTGGTCGCCGCCGCCAGCGTCGCCGCCAACCTGGCCTATGCCGCCCCTGCGTCGATGCTCGAAGCGTCGAACCCGTTCGCGAAAGAGAGCACCCTGCCGTTCAAGTACCCGGCCTTCGACAAGATCAAGAACGAGCACTTCGCCCCGGCTTATGCCGAAGGCATGCGCCAGCAGGCCGCGGAGATCGAGAAGATCGCCAACAACAAGGCCGCACCCAGTTTCGAGAACACCATCGTCGCGATGGAGCGTTCGGGCCAGCTGCTCAACCGCGTCGGTACCGTGTTCGGCATCATGACCGGTTCGTACACCAACGACACCCTGAAGGCCCTCGACAAGGACCTGGCGCCGAAGCTGTCGGCCCACAGCGACGCGATCCGCCTGAACCCCAAGCTGTACGCACGCGTGAAGGCGCTGTACGACAAGCGCACCAAGCTGGGCCTGGATGCGGAATCGCAATACCTGATCGAGCGCTACCACACCGACTTCGTGCGCGCCGGCGCCAAGCTCTCCGACGCCGACAAGCAGAAGCTCAAGGCCATGAACGGCGAGCTGGCCGCGCTGTCGACCCAGTTCGCGCAGAACACGCTCAATGAAGCCAACGCTTCGGCGCTGATCGTCGACACCCGCGCCGAGCTGGCCGGTATGTCGGACAAGCAGATCGACGCCGCCGCTGTGGAAGCGAAAAAGCGCGGCATGGACGGCAAATTCGCCATTCCGGTCGTGAACACCACCCAGCAGGCCGGTTTGTCGGTACTGACCAACCGCGCCACCCGCGAAAAGCTGCTGGCCGCTTCGCTGGCACGCGGCTCGCGCGGCGGTGAATTCGACAACCGCGCGGCAGTGCTGAAGCTGGCCAAGCTGCGCGCCGAGCGCGCTACGCTGCTGGGCTACCCGAACCACGCCGCCTACAACCTGGAAGACCAGACCGCGAAGACCACCGGCGCGGTCAACAGCCTGCTGGCCGAATTCGCCAAGCCGGCCGTGAACAACGCGCGCAAGGAAGCGGCCGAGATCCAGAAAGTGATCGACGCGGAGAAGGGTGGCTTCCAGGCCGCCGCCCACGACTGGGCCTTCTACAGCGACAAGGTGCGCGCCGCCAAGTACGCCTTCGATGCCGGCCAGCTGCGCCCGTATTTTGAACTGAACCGCGTGCTGGTGGACGGCGTGTTCTTCGCCGCCAACAAGGAATTCGGCCTGACCTTCAAGGAACGCAAGGACCTGCCGAGCTATGTCGAGGACGTGCGTATCTTCGACGTGTTCGACCATGACGGCAAGCAGCTCGCGATCTTCACCTTCGATCCATACGCCCGCGCCAACAAGCGCGGCGGCGCCTGGGCCAACGCCCTGGTCGCGCAGTCCAAGCTGATGGGCACCAAGCCGGTCATCGCCAACAACCTGAACATCGCCAAGCCGGCAGCCGGCGAGCCGACCCTGTTGACCTACGACGAAGTGCGCACCACCTTCCACGAGTTCGGCCACGCGCTGCACGGCATGTTCTCGGACGTGAAATACCCGCGCTTCTCGGGCTCGCGCGTGCCGCGCGACTACGTCGAGTTCCCGTCGCAGGTCAACGAGATGTGGATGGCCTATCCGGAAGTGCTGGCGAACTACGCGAAGCATTACCAGACCGGCGCGCCGATGCCGAAGGAACTGCTGGACAAGGTGCAGGCCTCGCAGCAGTTCAACGAAGGCTTCCGCACCACCGAATACCTGGCGGCCTCACTGCTGGACCAGGCCTGGCACCAGCTGTCGCCGGGCCAGATCCCGACAGACGTGCTGGCCTTCGAGGCTGACGCACTGAAGAAAGCCGGTGTGGACTTCGCACTGGTGCCGCCGCGCTACCGCACCACCTACTTCTCGCACACCTTCTCGGGCGGCTATTCGGCCGGCTACTACGGCTACCTGTGGGCCGAGAAACTGGACGCGGACACCGTCAACTGGTTCAAGGAGCACGGCGGATTGAGTCGCAAGAACGGCGACCACTTCCGCAAGACCCTGCTGTCGCGCGGCGGCACGCTCGATGCGATGCAGATGTACCGCAATTTCAGCGGGCGTGATGCGCAGGTGCAGCCGCTGCTGGAGCGCCGGGGCTTGACCGGTAACTGATCGTTGTTGATGTAGTGGCTGTTCAGCAAAATTGGGTCCCTTCGGGACCCAATTTTCTTCGCACACCACCAACGCCTCAAACCCCAATCCGGGGTATAAACTGCACCTATCCCCATTTTCAAAACAAGCCCCACCCATGAGTGTTCAATCCCTCGAAGGTATTACCTTAGAATCCCTGTTAACCCGCCTCGTCGAGCACTACGGCTGGGAAAAACTCGGCCGCCGGATCGACATTAACTGTTTCCAGAAAGACCCGAGCATCAAGTCGAGCCTGAAGTTTTTGCGCCGCACTCCCTGGGCGCGCGAGCAGGTCGAGGCGCTTTACCTCGAAACCCGCTTCACCAACTAGCGAGAACCACATGCTGAACGAGAACCCGAACGACAGCGATGCCATCCTGAAAACGCGGCTGAAGGCCCTGCACCGCCAGTTGCAGGAGACCGGCGACGTCGATCCCGAGCTGGAAACCCTGCTGCGCCAGCTCGACGGCGACATCGACAAGGTGCTGGAGCGCCGCGCCGACCAGGAGTTCGACAACAACACCTATGGCCTGTCCTCGCGCACCCAGGAACTGGCAGCCCGCTTCAATGCGCGCCACCCGAATGTGTCGACCGGCCTGCGCGAGCTCGGCAATATCCTGTCAAACATGGGCATTTGAGTGGTCAACTCTGCCACAAGTCATTGATAAGTAAGCCATTTTTCGGACCTGGCGACGACCCGGCAGGGGTTTTCCGGTACAATACCGGCCAATGAACTCCCCAGCAAACCTCTTCGCGAGCGTCGCCAAGCGCTCCAGCCGCGGACCTGCCGCGCCCTTCCTCCCGATGACCCGCGCAGAAATGAACGCGCTCGGCTGGGATTCGTGCGACATCATCCTGATCACCGGCGACGCCTACATCGACCACCCGAGCTTCGGGATGGCGCTGGTGGGCCGCCTGCTGGAAGCGCAGGGCTACCGCGTCGGCATCATCAGCCAGCCTGACTGGACGTCCGTCGAGCCTTTCCGCGCGCTCGGCAAGCCGAATTTGTACTGGGGCGTCACCGCCGGCAACATGGACTCGATGGTCAACCGCTACACGGCCGACCGCAAGATCCGTTCCGACGACGCCTATACCCCGAACGCCGAGCCGAATAAACGCCCGGACCGCGCGGTCACCGTCTACTGCCAGCGTGCGCGCGAAGCCTTCCCCGGCGTGCCGGTGATCGCCGGCAGCATCGAAGCCTCGCTGCGCCGCATCGCCCACTACGACTACTGGTCCGACAAGGTGCGCCGCTCGGTGCTGTTCGAATCGAAGGCCGACCTGCTCATCTTCGGCAATGCCGAGCGCGCGCTGGTGGACGTCACCCGCCGCCTCGCGGCCGGCGAGAACATCAAGGAAATCCGCGACCTGCGCGGCACCGCCTTCCTGGTGCCGCAGGGCTGGCTGCCGGACGCCGAATGGAGCGTGCACAATTCGACCCGCGTCGACGTGCCGGGCCGCGTCGATGTGCACCCGAACCCCTACGCAATGGCGCAAGAAGATACGAAGGCCTGCGCCACCGAGAACGCCCAGCCGGAGCAGGTCGTCAAGCCGGTCATCATCATGACGCGCGAAGAACGCCAGGCCGCCGCGCGCGAAAAGGCGCGCAAGACCGTGGTGCGCCTGCCGAGTTTCGACACCGTCAGCGTCGATCCGGTGATGTATGCGCACGCCTCGCGCGTGTTCCACCTCGAATCGAACCCGGGCAATGCGCGCGCGCTGGTGCAGGCCCACGGCGACCGCGACGTCTGGCTCAATGCGCCGCCGTTGCCGCTGGCGATGGACGAGATGGACAATGTCTACGACCTGCCATATGCGCGCGCACCCCACCCGAGCTATGGCAAGGCCCACATCCCGGCCTGGGAAATGATCCGTTATTCGGTCAACATCATGCGCGGCTGCTTCGGCGGCTGCACCTTCTGCTCGATCACCGAGCACGAAGGCCGCATCATCCAGAGCCGCTCGGAGCCGTCGATCCTGCGCGAGATCGAACTGATTCGCGACACCACCAAGAACTTCGCCGGCACCATCACCGACCTGGGTGGCCCGACCGCGAACATGTACCGCCTGGCCTGCAAGGACAAGACGATCGAGGAATCCTGCCGCCGCCTGTCCTGCGTGTACCCAACGATTTGCAGCAACCTGGGCACCGACCACAGCAAGCTGATTTCGCTGTACCGCAAGGCGCGCGCCATCCCCGGCATCAAGAAGATCCTGATCGGTTCCGGCCTGCGCTACGACCTGGCGGTGCGCTCGCCCGAATACGTGAAAGAGCTGGTGACCCACCACGTGGGCGGCCTGCTGAAGATCGCGCCGGAGCACACCGAGTCCGCCACGCTTTCGAAGATGATGAAGCCGGGGATCGGCGCCTACGACGAGTTCAAGCGCCTGTTCGACAAGTATTCGCTCGAGGCGGGCAAGAAGCAGTACCTGATCCCTTACTTCATCGCGGCCCATCCGGGTTCGACCGACGAGGACATGCTGAACCTGGCGTTGTGGCTCAAGAAGAACAACTTCAAGCTCGACCAGGTGCAGACCTTCACGCCGACCCCGATGGCGATGGCGACCACCATGTACCACTCGCGCAAGAACCCGCTGGCGAAAGTCACCGAAGACTCGGAAGTCGTCGAGACGGCGAAAAGCGGCAAGACCCGCAAGCTGCACAAGGCCTTCCTGCGCTATTACGATCCGGAGAACTGGGCGATCATCCGCGAAGCCCTGCGCCGCATGGGCCGTGGCGACCTGATCGGCAATGGCGAGCGCCACCTGATTCCGGCGACCGACGACGGCGCCTCGATGGTGCGTGAAGATCGCCGCGTTCCGGGCGGCGTGCCGAAGGGCCGCACGGTCGAGGTGGCGCCGAAGCGTGCGCCGCGCGGGAACGATGGCCGCGTTGCCGGCCGCAGCGCCCCGTCGAACACGCCGTTCATGGCGCCGCCGTCCAAGGTCAAGCCGTCGATACTGTCGACCATCAAGGCCAAGCCCAAGGCTAGCGGAAGCAAGCGATAGGGCGGATGTAAAAAAAACCGGAACGTGTTTCCGGTTTTTTTTCGTCACAAGCCCGCGTTGGGCGTTGGCGCGCCGCGCCGCTCGCGCGCGATGTCGAGGTCCACGCTGGCCTGCCTGGTGCGCAGCGCCCGCGCATAGCGGTGGCGCGCGCGCAGCCGCGGATTGGTCACCAGGCGGCCCAGGGTTTCGCCGATCACCATCACCACGCCCAGCAGCGGCAGCACCAGCATCAGCCCTACCACGCCGGCCAGCGCGCCGCCGGCGAAGATCATCAGGACCGTCACCAGGGGATGCACGCGCAGGCTGCGGCCCAGCGTCAATGGCATGAACACGAAGTCGTCGAGCAGGCGCACCAGCACGAACACGCCGATCGCGCCGTAGGCGATGAAGGGGTTGTTCGGCGCATCGGTCGAGGCCACGATGACGACCAGCACGCAGCCGGCCACCGAGCCCACGAAGGGCACCCAGGCCAGCACCGCCGAGATCAGGCCAAGCAGCAGGGGCGAAGACACGCCGATGGTCCACAGGCCCAGCGCCAGCACCGCCGTGTCGAGGAAGGTGAGCTTGATCAGGCCTTCGAAATAGCGGCGCGCGGTCTGGTCGACTTCGTGCAGCAGGTTCAGCGCGCGCTCGAAGTAGGCGTTCGGCACCGCGCGGGCCAGGAATTTCTTGAAGCGCAGGCCGTCGCGCAGGAAGAAGAAGGTCAGGAAGGGCACCAGCAGCAGCGAGGGAATCCAGGTCGCTACGCCGACCACGATCTCGCCCAGGTGCTGTTCGGCGAAATTGTCGGTAAAGGTGCGGAAGGCCGTGTTCCCGAGCGATGTCAGGTGCATCTCGGCCAGCAACGGGAATTTCTTTTCCAGCAGGGCCATCGTGTTGCGCACGAAGGCGACGCCGCCATCGAGGTAGAGGCCGATGGTCTTTTCCCAGGAATCTTCTTCCGGCCCGCGGCTCCACGAAAAGGCCGCGGTCAGGGCCAGCGTGAAAAAGGAAAAGAACAGCAGGCACACCATGAGGGCAGCGGTGTTGCGGCTGAAACCGGCGCGCACCAGGCGCTGCATCGGCCCCAGCAAGATGTAGTGCAGCACCGCGCCGAAGATGAAGGGCAGGGCCAGCCACAGCACTTGCTGGACAACCAGCACCAGCAGGCAGGTGGCCGTGATGATCCCGGTCCAGACGACCGGCCCGGCGCGCTCGCCGCCGTTCACAGCGCTTCCAGCTGCGGACGTCCGGTGCCCATCCATTCGCGCAGGCGCAGGCCGATGTGGCGCGCCAGCGCCAGCGAGATCTTGTAGCCGATCACGGCGTCGGTTTCCAGCAGCCCGAGGAAGTCGTCGCGGAAGAACACCGCCATCTCGCAGGGTTCCAGCGCGCGCGCCTGGGCGTTGCGTGGCGAGTTGTCGAGCAGGGCGAGGTCGCCGAAGAAGCCGCCCGGATCGAGCTCGGCCACGGTCTGGATAGTGCCGGCGTGGGTCTTGTTGATGACCACCCTGCCGCTCATGAGCAGGTACAGGGCCTGGCCTTCCTCGCCTTCGTCGAACACGATTTCGTCGGTCAGGTAGCGGCGCTCGTGCAGCAGGCCGTCGACGATCTTCAGCTCCAGCGGCGTCAAGCCAGAAAACAGCGCCGAATTCTTCAGCCGGTGCAGGCGCGGCGACATCTTGGGCGGCTTGAGGAAACCGAGAATCACGTGTGCTCCATCATGGTGCGTTGATATGTTGTCGGATGATTATCTCCTAACGCGTGCTGCTATGCATCAAAAAGCTGTTACCGCGGCAGAACAGCCCATGCCGACTGTTGCGCTTTGCGCAGTTGTCCCGCTGTCGCTGCGATTGTGTGAACGACAGTATTAAAAACAGTGTAACATAGTTCTCTACAGCAATATGTATTAACAATTTAGCACATGCGCGGTATCGACGCTGCACAAGGAACGGTCAGTGATCGACATCCCCTCATTCCTGCTGGCGCTCGGCATCGGCAATATCGCCTTTGCCGTGCTGATGGCCGGGTACACCCATGGCGGCAGGCCCAACCCCGGCCTGCGCCTGTGGATGTGTGCGCGCTTCGGCATCGGCGTGTGCCAGCTGCTGGGCTGGGCGCGGCCCTACCTGAGTGTACCTGCCTTGAACGGACTCGAGGGTGCGGGCTGGGTACTGGCGGTGTCGCTGGAAGTGGCGGCCTATTGCATCTTCTTCGGTTTCGAGCGCTGGCAGCGCGTGCTGGTCCCGGTCGCGGCGCTGGCGCTGGCCGCCGTGCTGGCCGCCGGCAGTGCCGGTGCGTCGGTGGCCTATCTCACCGCGCTGGTCGCCGCCATGGTCGCGCTGTTCGCGGCGGCAATGGCCTGGATCCTGCTGCGTCCGCGCCGCCACGGCGCCCCGCTGCTGCAGCGGATCATCGGCGTCAACGACGGCCTGTTCGCGGTGGCGGTGGCGCTGTGGGCAGCCACCGGTTTCGCTGGCGAGGCACAGCATGGCCCGCGCGCGGCCCAGGAAGGCGCCTACCTGGCCGGCTACCTGCTCATGATCGTCAATGGTTTCGGTTTCCTGCTGCTGTGCAAGCAGAAGGATGATGCCGAGATGGCGCGCCTGGCGACCACGGACAGCCTCACCGGCCTGCCCAACCGCCATGCCTTCCTCGAGCGCGCGGAAAGCGCCCGGCTGGCGGCCCTGCGCATGTGCCAGCCGCTGGCGCTGGTGATGATCGACATCGACCACTTCAAGCAGATCAACGACCGCTTCGGGCATGCGACCGGCGACGAAGCGCTGGCCGTGTTCGCACGGGTGGCGCGCGGCGTGCTGCGCGGGCATGAACCCCTGGGGCGGCTCGGCGGCGAGGAATTCGCCGCGGTGTTGCCGGGGACGGACTTGTCCGGCGCGCGGCAGGCGGCGGAGCGCTTGCGGCTGGCGGTGCGGGAGGCAGGCGTGGTGACCAGCGGGGCGGCGTACACGATGACGGTCAGTATCGGCGTGGTGGTGCTCGATCCGAACGAGGCGCTCGGGGCGGCGCTGGCGAGGGCGGATCATGCGCTGTATGCGGCCAAGAGCGCGGGGCGGGATCGGGTGGAGGCGGAGGCGCCGGAGAAGCGCTGTGCGTAGGGTGGCCGGCTTCGCCGGCCGCGCGTTCACATCACGGTCATGCTGCCGGTGCGGCTCCGCAGGGAGCACACTCTGGCGCGGCAACAAAAAAAGGATCCCGAAGGATCCTTTTTTCTTTTAGCTGGCGGAGCGGACGGGACTCGCCCACGTCCCGCGGGCCGCGGATTCCCTTGCAGGGGAATCCCTTCGAGTCCCAAACCGTGCTCTCCGCAGGGAGAGCACTCTGGCGCGGCAACAAAAAAAGGATCCCGAAGGATCCTTTTTTCTTTTAGCTGGCGGAGCGGACGGGACTCGAACCCGCGACCCCCGGCGTGACAGGCCGGTATTCTAACCAACTGAACTACCGCTCCGTTTAATCTGATCGGCACTTCGGTAACATCTGAATGAATCCTGGTGGGCGCTGAGAGGCTCGAACTCCCGACCTAATCCGTGTAAGGGATCCGCTCTACCAACTGAGCTAAGCGCCCGTAACTCTTTCAGAGGTTTTCTGTCTGACGCTTGTCATTGCGTCCGAAGAGGCCCGAATTATAGAGGCTGCAATTCGGGGTGTGCAAGGGTTTTTCGAAAAAAATTCAAACGACGGCGGATTGATCTTTTTACCAGCCCGCGATTTTGTGTAAAGATCAGGCTTGCCCTTGCCTGGAGAGCCTGCCCATGACTGGTCCGCATCCCCTGTTGCACCGCCTGTTCGACGCCGCGATGAAGGCGGCCGACCCATATCACCTGATCGCGGCGCACCTGCCGCCACCGCCCAAGGGCCGCACCGTGGTGCTGGGCGCGGGCAAGGCGGCGGCGCGCATGGCCGAGGCGGTCGAGCATCACTGGCAGGGCCCGCTCGAAGGCCTGGTGGTCACGCGCTACGGCCATGGCGCGCCGACCCGCCAGGTCGAAGTGATCGAAGCCGGCCACCCGGTGCCGGACGCGGCCGGCGAAGACGCGGCGCGGCGCATGCTGGCATTGGCCCAGGGCCTGGGGCCGGACGACCTGGTGCTGTGCCTGGTGTCCGGCGGCGGCTCGGCGCTGATGTCGCTGCCGGCGCCCGGCATCGGCTTCGAGGAAAAGCGCGCCCTGAACGAGGCGCTGCTGCGCTGCGGCGCGCCGATCGGCGAGATGAATTGCGTGCGGCGCCATCTCTCGAGCATCAAGGGCGGGCGCCTCGCGCTGGCCTGCTATCCGGCACGCGTGGTGACCTTGATCGTGTCGGACGTGCCGGGCGACGATCCGGCCGTGGTCGCTTCCGGACCAACCGTGCCCGACGGCAGCAGCGGCGAAGCGGCACTGGCCATCCTCGAGAAATACGGTATTCCCGTGTCGAGCGCGGTGCGCGCCGTGCTGGCCGACCCGCGGGCCACGCCCCGCGCGGACGACCCGCGCCTGGCGCGCAACGAGACGCATGTCGTCGTCACCGCCCAGCAAGCGCTCGATGCGGCGGCCGAGGCGGCGCGCGCGGCCGGCTACGTGCCATTGATCCTGTCCTCGAGCATGGAAGGCGAGGCGCGCGACGTCGCGCTGGTGCATGCCAGCATTGCGCGCCAGGTCGTCGCGCACGGGCAGCCCTTGCGCGCGCCCTGCGTGATCCTGTCCGGCGGCGAAACCAGCGTCACCGTGCGCGGCCACGGGCGGGGCGGGCGCAATGCCGAGTTCCTGCTGGCGCTGGCCGTGGCGCTGGACGGCCTGCCCGGCGTGCACGCGCTGGCCGTGGACACCGACGGCATCGACGGCAGCGAAGACAATGCCGGCGCCTGGCTGGCGCCCGGCACGCTGGCGCTGGCGCGTTCGAAGGGCATCGATGCGCGCGTGCGGCTGCTCGACAACGACGGCTATGGTTTCTTCAGCGCGCTCGGCCAGCTGGTGGTCACCGGCCCGACCCGCACCAATGTCAACGACCTGCGCGCCATCGTCATCGAGACGGATGTGTTGTAACGGTGTTGAAAAAAGCTCAACCCGGCGCGAATTGCTTGCTTTGGCAAACATCCATCACTGACAATACCGGCTTTATCAAGTCGGCAAGCTTTAGACATCATCAAGATGCGCGGCCGAGGGCGGGACATATCCGCTCGCGTCCCTGACGGGGCGTCGATTAGAAGAGAACGGGGACATCGGTTCTTTTATCAATCGTTAGGAAAAAACTCCATGATTAAGATGTCCAAGATGCACAAGCGCGTGCTCGGCGCCCACGGCGCAGCACTGGCCCTGGTTGCCGCAGCGATGCCGGTCCAGGCCCAGACGAACCAGGCTCCCGAGCTGCAGACCGTCACCGTGACGGCGCAGCGCCGCACTGAAAACATCCGCGAAGTTCCGGTGTCCGTCACCGCGCTCAAGGGCGAAAAACTCGACGTGCTGGTCTCCGGCGGCGAAGACATCCGCCTGCTGGCCGGCAAGGTCCCGAGCCTGAACGTTGAATCCTCGAACGGCCGTACCTTCCCGCGCTTCTACATCCGCGGCTACGGCAATACCGATTTCAACACCTTCGCCTCGCAGCCGGTCTCGCTGGTGTACGACGACGTGGTGCAGGAAAACCCGATCCTCAAAGGCTTCCCGATCTTCGACCTGGCCAGTGTCGAAGTGCTGCGCGGCCCGCAAGGCACCCTGTTCGGCCGCAACACCCCGGCCGGCGTGGTCAAGTTCGAATCCGAGCGTCCGAAGCTGGGCAAGGTCGAGGGCTACTACAACCTGTCGGCCGCGAGCCACTACACGCTCAACGCCGACGGCGCCGTGAACGTGCCGCTGTCGGACAAGTGGGCGATGCGCGTGTCGGCCACCGGCCAGCACCGCGACGACTACATCGAACATTTCGGCGACGTGGCGATGTCCCAGAAGCGTGGCCAGCTCGACGGCTACAATGAGAACGCCGAGCGCGTCCAGGTACTGTTCAGCCCGGACAGCAGCTTCAACGCCCTGTTCAACGCCCACCAGCGCAACACCAAGGGCAGCGCCCGCCTGTTCCGCGCCAACCTGATGCAAAAGGGCAGCAACAAGATCGCTCCCGGCTATGAGCTCGACAAGATCGTCACCAATGCCGAGAACTTCCAGCGCCTGAACTCCAACGGCGCCAACCTGCGCCTGTCGTGGGACCTGGAAGACTTCCGCGTCTTCTCGATCACCGGCTACGAGCACGTCAGCGACTACTTCAGCCGCGGCGACATCGACGGCGGCACCCCGACCGGTCCGGGCTTCATCCCGTTCCAGGTCCAGACCGGCGGCTATATCTCCGATCTCGACCAGTACAGCCAGGAGTTCCGCGTCGAATCGAAGAACACCGGCCCGCTGAACTGGCAGGCAGGCGTGTACTTCTTCGACGAAGACGCCACCGGCGGCAGCGACAACTTCAACGATGCCGGCGCCCGCACCTCGCGCCTGGTCAGCAACCAGACCAACGAAGCCTGGGCCGCGTTCGCCTCGCTGAACTACGCGATCAGCCCGGCCTTCACCCTGCGCGGCGGCCTGCGTTACACCCGGGACGAAAAGCAGTTCCGCACCATCACCGCGCAAAACGTCGTGCAGATCGGCGCGGGCTCGGTGGCGACCGACCAGGACAAGATCAACTGGGACCTGTCGGCCAGCTACAAGCTGACCAACGACGTCAACGTGTACGGCCGCGTCGCCACCGGCTTCCGCGCGCCGAGTATCGCGGCCGCGTCGGCATCGGTGCCGATCACGGTCGCCGATTCGGAAACCATCACCTCGGTGGAACTGGGCGTGAAGGCCGACCTGTTCGAGCGCCGCGCACGCACCTCGTTCTCGATCTATGACTACACCGTCAAGGACCAGCAGCTGACCGTGGTCGGCGGCAACTCGAACGTCAACCGCCTGATCAATGCCGACAAGACCAAGGGCAAGGGCGCCGAGTTCGACTTCGAAGCGGCCCTCAGCACCGCCCTGCGCGTGAGCGCCGGCGCGAGCTACAACTACACGCAGATCCGCGACGCCAGCCTGTCGGTGAACCGCTGCGCGCAGTGCACCGTGCTCGATCCGCTCAATGCGGCCGGCCGCGTCGTCATCGACGGCAACGCCCTGCCGCAGGCGCCGCGCTGGTCCGTGAACGCGACGGCCCGCTACGGCATCCCGTTCCGCGACGGCGAACTGTACTTCTTCACCGACTGGTCCTACCGCAGCAAGATCAACTTCTTCCTGTACGAGTCGACCGAGTTCACCGGTGCACCGCTGACCGAAGGCGGCCTGCGCCTGGGCTATATCTTTGGTGGCGGCAAGTACGAAGTGGCAGCCTTTGGCCGTAACGTGCTCGACCAGCGCCGGGTCACCGGCGGGATCGACTTCAACAACCTGACCGGCTTCACCAACGAGCCCCGCCAGTGGGGCATGCAATTCAAAGGCAACTTCTGATAGCTTGCTGGTAGCTCTGGTGTATTGACAAAGAAGGCCGCGCATTGCGCGGCCTTTTTCTATTGGCAACACGTTTTCAAAAGTGTCAACACAATTGTGGCAAACGATATTCGACGCTTTTAACGTTTCGCCGAAGAAAAAATGTTTCTGCAGTATCAGATCTGCCATGTGTTGTTATTACGCTGAAATTGTATCGAATTGTCACGCACAGTCTCTTCCTTTCGCGATACGCTGCTTTTCGCCGCACTCAGACGGCACCGGATATGCCGCTAGGCACCGGTTACACAACAACACAGGCGAGGCTCATTTCGCTTGACGGAAAACTATACAAAAAGGAAGAAACATGAAGCAATCGCATTCGATTCATCCTGCAATGTTGAAGATGTGTGCCGCAGTTTCGCTCGCTTTCGCCGCCTCCGTGGCCGGCGCGGCCGAGCAGAAGTTCATCCTGGAGACAGACCGTATCATCGTGAAGTACAAGGACGCCGTGCCTGATGGCAAGGGCGTTGCCAAGAAGGCCGCCCTCGGCGCCGACCGCAAAGCCAAGCTCGACCGCGCCGGCCAACAGTTCGGCATGCTGGTCAGCGAAAGCCACGACATCGCCACCGGCGGCAAAGTGTTCAAGCTCAACGGCCGCAAGGCACTCAAGGAAGTGGAACAGCTGGCTGCCGAAATGATGGCGCGCGACCCTTCCATCGAGTACGCCGAGCCGGATCGCATCATGACCCACATGGCGACCGCGAACGACCCGATGTACGCCCAGCAGTGGCACTACACCGACACCACCGGCGGCCTGCGCCTGCCGACCGCCTGGGACATGTCCACCGGCACCGGCGTGATCGTGGCCGTGATCGATACCGGTTCGCGCCCGCACGCCGACCTGAGCGGCCAGCAGCTGGCCGGCTATGACTTCATCAGCACCGCTGCAGTCGGCAACGACGGCGGTGGCCGCGACAGCGATCCGACCGACCCGGGCGACTGGGTTGCTGCAGGCGAATGCGGCACCGGTTCGCCGGCCTCGAACTCGAGCTGGCACGGCACCCACGTGGCCGGCACCGTTGCCGCCAAGACCAACAACAGCCTGGGCGTCGCCGGCGTCGCCTACAACGCCAAGATCGTACCGGTGCGCGTGCTCGGCAAGTGCGGCGGCTACACCTCGGACATCGCCGATGCGATCACCTGGTCGTCGGGCGGCACCGTGTCGGGCGTCCCGGCCAACGCCAACGTGGCCAAGGTCCTGAACATGTCCTTGGGCGGCACCGGCGCCTGCGATGCAACCACCCAGACCGCCATCAATGGCGCCCGCTCGCGCGGCTCGGTCGTGGTGGTGGCGGCTGGTAACGACAACATGAACGTCAGCAACGCCAGCCCGGCGAACTGCTCCGGCGTCATCGCCGTGGCGGCAACCGGCAAGACCGGCGGCCGTGCGTCATACTCGAACTACGGCACCCTGGTCGACGTCGCAGCCCCAGGCGGCGACGGCAGCTACAGCGTGATCTCGACCCTGAACACGGGCACCAGCTCGCCAGGCTCGGACAACTACGCAGGCTACCAGGGCACCTCGATGGCGACCCCGCATGTGGCCGGCGTGGCAGCACTGATGTTCGCCGCCAAGTCGACCCTGACCGTGGACGAAGTCGAAAGCATGCTCAAGTCGAGCGCGCGCGCCTTCCCGGCAACCTGCTCGGGCTGCGGCACCGGCATCGTGGACGCGACCGCGGCCGTGAATGCCGCGCTGGGCACGACCCCGCCTCCAGGCCCGACCATCACTGAAGTCGAGTCGAACAACACGACCGGCACCGCCAGCATGATCACGACCTCGGGCACCACCGTGAACGGCACCATGTCGACCACGACCGACACCGACTACTACCGTGTCGACCTGCCGGCCGGCAAGACGCTGAGCTCGGTCCTGACCCCAGGCCTGAGCACTGCCGACTACGACCTGTTCGTGTACAACAGCGCAGGCACTCTGCTGGGCAAGAGCGAAAACGGCGCCGGCGCCGTCGACAGCTACAGCACGACCAACACCGGCAGCACCACCGCTACCCGCTACGTCCGCGTGGTGTACTACAGCGGCGGCACTGGTTCGACCAACGGCAAGTACACGCTGAAGATGACCTGGTAATGGTTCGATAAGGACGAAGCGGCGCGGCTCCCCTGCGCCGCCTTTATCCGGAAACGCGCGGCTTGCCGCGCGTTTCTTTTTTCCAGCGTGTCCGAAACCGAAGACGTCTGGAATGTTCTTTCAAACGGATGGAAAAAGCCGTATAGGTAGAACCAGGAATTCCGTCAAATGGCGTCGTTCGACAACGGGGGAAAAACAATGCATATCGCGACAAGCTTGCGCGTTCTGCTGCTGGCAACGGCAGCCGGAGTGACCGGGGCAGCACAGGCAGCGAAACCAACGCAGCCAACTTGCGTCACCACGGAAGCAGAGCCGAACAACATCATCACCCAAGCCAACCTGCGCCTCTGCCCGGGCACGGCGGTCAGCGGCGCGGTCAGCTCGTCCACCGACTTCGACTGGTACCGGGTGGACGTGCCGAACACGGGCACCATGTCGCTCAGCCTTTCCCATGCCGCGGGAATCGACCTCGACTGGTATCTCACCAACGCCGCGGGCACCGACGTCGCCTCCGGCGCCAGCCTGGGCAATCCGGAAAACGGCACCTATAACGCGACCACGGCCGGCACCTACTATGTGCGCGTGCGAAGCAATGCCGGAACGGGCAGCTACAGCCTGAGCGTGACCTTGCCGGGCAGCGCCGCAACGGCCTGCACCTTCCCCAAGAAGGTCAACCTGGGCAAGACCGGCAATGCCACGCCGAAGGCCACCGCCACGCTCGGGGGCGCCGTGCTGATGGGCGGCGGGCTGGATGTGGACGAGGCGTTCAAGTGGATGATCGCGCGTTCCGGCGGCGGCGATTTCGTGATCCTGCGTTCGAGCGGGACGAATGCCTACAATGACTGGATTTACGCCATGGGCGGCATCAATTCGGTGCAAACCCTGCTCATCGCCAGTACGGCCGACGCCAATGATGCCTGCGTGGTGTCGACCATCCGCAACGCGGCCGCGGTCTTCCTGGCGGGCGGGGACCAGGCCAACTACATCAACTACTTCAAGGGCCAGGGCGTCGGCAACGCACTGAACTACCTGATCAATACCAAGGGCGCGCCGGTCGGCGGCACCAGTGCCGGGATGGCGGTCATGGGGCAGTACTACCACCCGGGCGGCGCCGCGGACAATGCGACCGTGCTGGCCAATCCCACCGCCATCGCAGTCGGTAACAACTTCATCGCCAATCCGGTGCTCGCCAACCTGGTGACCGACCAGCATTTCACCCAGCGTACCCGGCAACCCCGGCTGGTCAGCTTCATGGCCAGCAGCCTCTATCACTTCGGTGTGGGATGGGCGAGCATGAAAGGCGTCGGCGCCGATGAAAACACGGCGGTCGTGGTCGACACCAGCGGCGCCAGCCAGGTGTACGGCAGCGGCAATGCCTTCTTCGTCCGGGGCACCGACAGTCCCGAGGTGCTGCAGCCGTCGACCCCGCTGACCTGGTACCGGGCGGCCCAGGCACTGCGTGTCTACAAGGTGCCGGGCACGGTAACCGGCGCCAACACCTTCAACCTGATCAACTGGACCGGGACGGGGGGAACGACGGGGTACTGGAGTGCCAATAACGGCAACTGGCTCATGAACTGAGCGCTGAAAGGACCATGACAATGACATATCAACCATGCTTGTTCCTGCTTGCCGCGCTGCTGAGCGGCGCGGCATTTGCCGCCGAGCCCGTCAATCATGTCTACACGCCGGCTGCCGGCGTGCATGAAATGAAGATGTTCCACGCCTGCCACGACGATGTGGATGTGCAGAAGCGCCAGCGCATCAACCTCGTCATGAGCGGACTGGCATCGACCGACGTCGACCTGGTGGCCAGGAAGGTCGAGCCCGGCAAGCCGTCCACGGAAATGATCCTGTTCCGGGTCAAGGGAAAGGATGCCAGCATCAAGACCCTGTTCCGCAGCAACGACGGTCCGCACTGCCAGCAGGGCGTGCACAGCCTGCAGTTCACCGACAGGACGGTCCATTCGGCCGGCCAGCTGGGCCTGAACCGCTGAACCGGACGGCAGCATGAGACAAGGCCTTGCACCTGCATGCAAGGCCTTGTCTTGCAAGAAATCCACTTTCAGTCGATACTGTATGCAATTACAGTAGTCGACCCCGCCCCTGGGGCGCCTCGCCCCCGTGAACGCCCCGCTCCGTAAAATCATCCACTGCGATTGCGACTGTTTCTACGCTTCGGTCGAAATGCGCGACGATCCGTCGCTGCGCGGGCGTCCACTCGCGGTCGGCGGGCGTCCCGACCAGCGCGGGGTGATCGCTACCTGCAACTACGAGGCGCGCCGTTTCGGCATCCATTCGGCGATGGCGACGGCCCAGGCCATGAAGCTGTGTCCGCACTTGGTAGTGATTCCGCCGGCAATGGAAAAATACCGGATCGCCTCAGGCCAGATCATGGACATCTACCGCGACTACACCGAGATCGTGGAACCGCTGTCGCTCGACGAAGCCTACCTGGACGTGAGCAATGCCACGCACTGCAAGGGCAGCGCGACCCTGATCGCGCAGGAGATCCGGCAGCGCATCTTCGAGACCGTCGGCATCACGGCCTCGGCCGGCGTGGCGCCGAACAAGTTCGTGGCCAAGATCGCCAGCGACTGGAACAAGCCGGACGGCTTGTTCCTGGTGCGCCCCGAAGAGGTGGACGCCTTTGTCGCGGCGCTGCCGGTGAAGAAGCTGCATGGGGTGGGCAAGGTCACGGCCGACAAGATGCACCGGCTCGGCCTGCAGACCTGCGCCGACATGCGCGGCTGGAGCATGGAGCGCTTGCAGGAGCATTTCGGCAGCTTCGGCGCCCGCCTGCACGACCTGTGCCGCGGCATCGACGTGCGTGAAGTGAACACCTCGCGCGAGCGCAAGTCGATCAGCACCGAGGAAACCTATACGCCCGACGTGCCCGACCTGGCCGCCTGCCTGAAGCTGCTGCCGGAATTGCACGAGCACCTGCTGGGCCGGATCAAGCGCAACAAGGCGGAAAAATTCATCAACAAGCTGTTCGTGAAGATCAAGTTTTCGGACTTCCAGCAGACGACGGTCGAGTGTGTTGGCTATGCGCCACATATCCCGACCTATGCGCGCCTGATGGAAACCGGCTGGGCCCGCGCCAGCCGCCCGGTGCGCCTGCTGGGCGTCGGCGTGCGCCTGGGCGACACCGAGACAGTCGAGCAACTGCGGCTGTTCGATGACGCTGCCCCGGACGCCATTGCCAGCATTGTTGACGACTCGTCAACAGAATAATTCTCGTACTCGCTGCCGGCAACGGCAGCGTAGAATATCGTTCCCTTGAAATACTGAAACAATCGGATAACAGCTATGTGGTTCAAGAATCTCCAGATTTATCGCCTGCCCGCTCCGTGGGCATTCACCCCAGAACAGATGGAAGAAGCGCTTCAGTCGCAGGCGTTTTCTCCTGCGAGCAGCAACGAATTGCTGCGCCAGGGCTGGGATTCGCCGCGCGCCAACGGCAAGCTGGTCCACGTCGTCAACAAGCAGATGCTGATGATGCTCGGTACCGAGAAGAAGCTGCTGCCGTCGTCGGTGATCAACCAGGTCGCCAAGGCCAAGGCCGCCGAGATGGAAGAGCAGCAGGGCTTCCCGCCGGGTAAGAAGGCAATGAAGGAACTGAAGGAGCGCGTCGCCGACGAACTGCTGCCGCGCGCCTTCTCGATCCGCAGCAACGTCTGGGTCTGGGTCGACCCGGTCAACGGCTGGCTGGTGATCGATGCCGCCAGCCCGTCGAAGGCGGACGACGTCATCAAGCTGCTGCTCAAGGCGGTCGACCGCATGCCGCTGGAATCGCTGCGCGTGCAGCGCTCGCCGGTGGCCGTGATGACCGGCTGGCTGGAAGCGGACGAAGCGCCGTACGGCTTCACGATCGACCAGGACACCGAACTGCGCGCCACCGGCGAAAGCCGCGCCGCCGTGCGTTATGTAAAGCACACGCTGGAGCCGGACGACATCCGCCGCCACATCGCCGCCGGCAAGCAGTGCACCCGCCTGGCCATGACCTGGACCGACCGCATCAGCTTCGTGCTGACCGAATCGATGGCGATCAAGGGCATCAAGCCGCTGGACGTCATCAAGGAAGGCGAAGCCGTCACCTATAGCGATGATGAGCGCTTCGATAACGACATCATGCTGATGACCGGGGAACTGGCCAAGCTGATGGCGGATGTGGTGGAAGCGCTGGGCGGCGAAGCGAAGGCGTAATCAGTAATTCGCGGCGTGGGCAGGTCTCCTGCCCGCGCCCACTGCGCTACAGCTGCTGAAACACCCCCGCCGCCCGGTTCTTGGTCACGTTATCCCACGGGAAAACCTGCCCATTCATGGCGACATACACGCCGGCCGGCAAGACCTGCGCCACGCCGCAGGCCAGCCCCAGATTGAACAGCGCGTCCGAATTCGCGATCTCGTAGGGAATCATGGCGCCAGTCAGCACGATGGTCTGCTTGAGCCCGGCCGCGCCGAGCACGGCGGCGGTTTCGCGCATGGTGTCGGTGCCGTGGATGATGACGATGGCTTTCTCGCTTGCTGCCTGGCAAGCGGCCAGCACGCGCTGGCGGTCCGGGTCCTGCATGTCGAGCGAATCGAGCAGCGGCAATACGTCGAGCGCGACCGGAATCGTCATCCGCGAGCGGGCGATCACGGCCGGCAAATGGCTTTCGGAGAAGCCGAGCACGCCATTGAGTTCGTTATAGTGTTTGTCGAAAGTGCCGCCGGTGGCGATGATGCGCAAGGTCATGTTGATTTGTCCACGTGCTGAAAAAAGGTGGGTAATGATAGCCGCAAACCGGTGTGTATCCGTATGTGACTGCGCTAGAATCGGTCGGATCGGTTGAGTAAACCAAGCATCCTCCTTCCCCATTTCACTTGATCCCATGAAAGCCGTCGCACCGGGCACCGTCATCTTCCACCGCCATCGAGGCTATGGCGTGATCACCCACGTCAACCTGCTGACCGGCTGGATTTCGGCGCGTTTCGGCAGCGAAGCGCGCCCCCTCGACCTGAACCTGTCGAGCGACGAAGTGCAGCACGCCGACGGCGAGCCGATCCTGTTCCGCCGCGCCCCGCCAGACCGCATGCCGCATGCGCGCCTGATGGAGGTGGTGCGCGCGCTGCACAAGGCCGGCTACCAGAAGCTCTACCTGTATTCCTGGCCCAAGCCCTCGGGCCTGCACTGGCGCTGGCACTTGTTTACCGGCCCGCGCAACTGGATGCAGCGCACCTGGCGCGAAGGCTGGTACGGCTCGGGCGCGGAGTACAACAACAATCCGGTGATGGGCTGGGGCGATTTGCCGGGCGCGACTACCGATGAACTGATCCACGCGCTGGCGAAATTCGACCCGCAGGGCCTGGCGCAGGCGCTGGGGCGCGACGAAGACCACACGGCCTGGTTCGCGCAGGTCTGCGAGGCACTGTTGCCGGGCTACATGTACAGCCTGAACATGGAGCGGCCGAGCGGGGGAGGGCTCATCGAGGCGCCGCCGGTGCCGGTCGTGCCGGTGCGGGCGGGCCTGCAGCCGTACGCGGGGCCGGCAATCGGCTGGCCGCCGGGCTGGGCGGGCTTGTGGACGGGCCGGCATGTGATGCCGGAGCCGAAGGTGAACTTCACTGGCGAGCCGGAGTTGCGCTGAGCGCCTCCGGATTCAAGATATTATCCGGCGCCCCAGCCGCAAACCGCACGACATTCTCAAACGCCGCCTGGAAATAAATCTCGTAACTGTCCTGCTCCACATACCCCAGGTGCGGCGTGGCCAGCACCGTCGGGATGCGCAACAGCGGCGAATCCGCCCGCAGCGGCTCGCTGGCAAACACGTCCAGCGCTGCAGAGCCTGGCCGTCCCGCACGTAAGCCCTGTTCCAGCGCGCCTTCCTCGACCAGTTCCGCCCGGCTGGTATTGACGAACAGCGCGTCGGGCTTCATGCGCGCCAGGTCGTCCGGCCTGACGATGCCACGGGTAGCGTCGGACAGACGCAAATGCAGGGTCAACACGTCCGCCTGCGCAAACAAGGCTTCGCGCGAAGCCGCCGCCTGGAAACCGTCGGCCACGGCCGCCTGCCGGCTGGTGTCGCTGCCCCAGACCAGCACCCGCATCCCGAAGGCGCGCGCATAGCCGGCCACGAGCTGCCCGATCTTGCCGTAGCCCCAGATCGCCAGCGTCCGCCCGCGCAGCGAACGGCCCAGGCCGTTGAGCACCGGGTTGGTCGAGGCGGTCTGCCAGAGGCCGTCCTTCAGGTTGTTTGCGTAGGGCAGGATCTTGCGGCTGGCCGCCATGATCAGCGCCCAGGTGAGCTCGGATGGCGCCACCGGCGAGCCGATGCCCTCGGCGATCGCAATGCCGTGTTCGGTCGCGGCGGCCACGTCGATATGCCCGCTGATCTTGCCGGTCTGCGAGATCAGCTTCAAATTCGGCAGCCTTGCCAGCAGGGCCGCAGGGAAGGCGGTGCGCTCGCGGATCAGCACCAGCGCGTCATAAGGCGCCAGCCGGATCGCCAGTTGACCGAGCCCGCGGGTAGGGTGGGTGAACACCTTGACCTCATGCCCGTCGAGCAGGCGAAAGCAAGACAAACCGCGTACGGCGTCCTGGTAATCGTCGAGAACAGCTATTCGCATGAGTGTTTCTTCCAGTTAATGTTTGTCGCGTAGCGAAATAACAGGTTATAAAAAGATACCGAATAGCCTACTACATTAGTCGGGCATTATCTGCTACTTTTTTGTAGTAGGAGGCCGCGAATCCCGGTTTTAGGGGTGTACAATCGGCCAATTAATTGAGGCTTTGACACGCTTGTGTTGGCCCAGCAGCACAGTTCCCGGCGTCCCCTGGAGGACGTCGACATGACCGCCGTAAACGCCGCGCTCCGCTGGAGCGACCTGCCACGAAGGCACGGCCAGACGGGCGCACCGGGCGTGCCGGGACAGACAGTATTCTTAATTGGCATTGGAGGTATCTATGAACCAGCCCGTGATGGGCGGCGTCGCCGCTTTGAACGTTCCAGCTTACATCAAGCACCAGCAGCTTATCAATTGGGTGGCCGATATCGCCGCGCTGACCAAGCCTGACAGCATCTACTGGTGCGACGGTTCCGAAGAAGAGTACGACCGCCTGTGCGCACAGATGGTCGAAGCCGGCACCATGAAGAAGCTGAACCCGGCAAAGCGCCCGAACTCCTATCTGGCCTGGTCCGATCCGTCGGACGTCGCCCGCGTCGAAGACCGCACCTATATCTGCGCCGAAACCAGGGAGCAGGCCGGCCCGACCAACAACTGGATGGACCCGGCCGAGATGCGCCGCACCCTGAACGGCCTGTTCGACGGCTGCATGGCCGGCCGCACCCTGTATGTGGTGCCGTTCTCGATGGGCCCGCTGGGCTCGCCGATCGCCCACATCGGCGTCGAGCTGTCCGATTCGCCTTATGTCGCCGTCAACATGCGCATCATGACGCGCATGGGCCGTGCCGTGTACGACGTGCTCGGTACGGATGGCGAATTCGTGCCCTGCGTGCACACCGTCGGCATGCCGCTGGCCGCCGGCCAGCAAGACGTGCCGTGGCCGTGCAATGCCACCAAATACATCGTCCACTATCCGGAAACCCGCGAGATCTGGTCCTTCGGTTCCGGCTACGGCGGCAACGCGCTGCTGGGCAAGAAGTGCTTCGCGCTGCGCATCGCCTCGAACATGGGCTACCAGGAAGCGCAAGCGGGCGGCACCGGCTGGCTGGCCGAGCACATGCTGATCCTGGGCGTCGAGTCGCCCAAAGGCGACAAGAAATACGTCGCGGCGGCCTTCCCTTCGGCCTGCGGCAAGACCAATTTCGCCATGCTGATCCCGCCACAGGCGTTTGACGGCTGGAAGGTCACGACCATCGGCGACGACATCGCCTGGATCAAGCCGGGCCCGGACGGCCAGCTGGTCGCGATCAACCCGGAAGCCGGCTATTTCGGCGTGGCCCCGGGCACCAACGACAAGACCAACCCGAACTGCATGGCTTCGCTGCGCGAGAACGTCATCTTCACCAACGTGGCCCTGACCGACGACGGCGACGTGTGGTGGGAAGGCATGACCAAGGAGGCGCCGGCGCACCTGATCGACTGGCAGGGCAAGGACTGGACCCCGGCCTCCGGCACCAAGGCCGCCCACCCGAACGCGCGCTTCACCGTCGCCGCCACCCAGAACCCGGTGATCGACCCGGCCTGGGACGACCCGGCCGGCGTGCCGATCTCGGCCTTCATCTTCGGCGGCCGCCGCTCGACCACGGTGCCGCTGGTGACCGAAGCGAACAACTGGGTCGAAGGCGTCTACATGGCCGCGACCATGGGCTCGGAAACCACCGCCGCCGCCGCCGGCCAGATGGGCATCGTGCGCCGCGACCCGTTCGCGATGCTGCCTTTCATCGGCTACAACATGAGCGACTACTTCCAGCACTGGCTCGACCTGGGCAAGAAAGTGCAGGCCGCCCAGCCGAAGATCTTCTGCGTCAACTGGTTCCGCACTGGCGAAGACGGCAGCTTCGTGTGGCCGGGCTACGGCGACAACATGCGCGTGCTCAAGTGGATCCTCGACCGCGCCGACGACAGCGTCCCGGCCGGCAACGCCCACCTGTTCGGCAGCTCGCCATCGTACGGCGACCTGAACTGGGAAGGCGTCGAGTTCACCGAAGAGCAGTATGTGCAAATCACGTCGATCGACAAGGATGCCTGGCGCGAAGAACTGAAGCTGCACAGCGAGCTGTTCGACAAGCTGGCTTACCGCTTGCCGCAGGAGCTGGTGGAAACCAAGGCCAAGCTGGAGCAGCAACTGGGCGCATAAGCGCGGCCACGCCGAAAGCGTGAACAAACAGGGGCGGTGCCGCAGGCGCCGCCCCTGTTTTCATTGGACCTGT
Source organism: Telluria sp. ZT3P39 (assembly GCF_059685935.1). NCBI lineage: Bacteria > Pseudomonadati > Pseudomonadota > Betaproteobacteria > Burkholderiales > Oxalobacteraceae > Telluria > Telluria sp. ZT3P39. Next base: position 100,594 of record NZ_JCASIH010000005.1, on the reverse strand, counting down.
TCAATCATTCCTGCAGTCGTTTTCCCGCGCTCAAACTGGCGCTCCTCCTCCAAAGCGGGGTTTAGGCTTGGCTTTCCAAGGCCATTCAAGGAGGGACCGATCATGAATTCGACCATGAAGCGAATCATCGCGGCATCGATTGCCGCGCTGTTGACGGGAACGACCGCGGCTGCCCTTGCCCAGGTCGGGCCGGCACGGGAAGCCGCCACTCCGGGCACCGAGCGCCACAAAAAAGAAATGAAAAAGGCGACCGAACACGTCAACAAGGCCGTGCAGGTCGTGCAACAGATGCAGGCGACGCTCGAGATGCGCGCGCTGCTGCAGCGCGCGAAAGGCGTGTTCGTCGTGCCCGATTACGGCGGTGCGGCGCTCGGCATCGGCGCACGCGGCGGCGCGGGAGTGCTGCTGGTACGCAGCGGCGATACCTGGAGCAGTCCGGCCTTCTACAACATGGGCGGCATCAGCGCCGGCCTGCAGGCGGGCGTGGAAGCCGGCGCGATTGCCTTCGTGCTCAACGACCAGAAGGCCCTCGACAGCTTCATGAAAAATAACAAGTTCTCCCTGGGCGCCGACGCCGGCCTGACGGTGGCCGACTGGTCCAGGCGCGGCGAAGGCTCGGCCGGCTGGGGCAACATCACCGCCTGGGCCGACACCGAAGGCCTGTTCGGCGGCGTGGCCCTGAACGTCACCGACATCGACTACGACGAAGACGAGACCTCGGCCTATTACCGGCGCCAGGTGGCCGCACGCGAGGTCCTGGGCGGGAAGGTCCGCAATCCGCAGGCCGATACCTTGCGCCAGGCCCTGGCCAACATCTCCAGCGGCAGCGCTGCCTCGAGCATGGGGGGCAGCGGGGCCAAGGGCACGACTTCCTCGGGTAAGGGCAAGACCGAGGCGGAGAAGGAGCGGGAGCGCAGCCGCTAGGGTCTACCTGACTCAAGCCAGTGATGGGTGGTGGGTTTCCGTAGGGTGGTCGGCTTGGCCGACCGCGCGTTCAGCCACAGCGTGCGTCGCCACAGTGCATGCCCGGGTCGAACGCGCGCGCGGCAGAGCTCCCGCCCTGCGAATAAGCGGATCGCTGCGCTGCTCAGCTCCACCCCATCAGGCAGGGCGGTATCAGCAGCAGCAAGGCCATCACCAGGTAAATCAGCTGCAGCGGGATCATCCACTTGGCCCAGGTCAGCCAGGGGATGCGCGCCAGCGCCAGCACGCCGACCGTGATGCCCGACGTTGGAATCATCGGTGTGGACAGTTTGCCGAGCTGGAAGGCCAGGATCGCGGTCTGGAGCGTCACGCCCACCAGGTCGGCCAGCGGCGCCATGATCGGCATCGTCAGCGCGGCCTGGTGGATCAGGATGGATGTGCGGCCGGAGAGGATGCGGCAGCCGTTGTATACCGTGGAATAGGGAAGGGCTGAACGATCAAAAAAAGGGGCAGCGCCTTACTGCGTTGCCCCTTTTTTCATTCTCACCACCAGCCCTTAAACCGTCGTACGCGCCACTGGCGCCTACGACTTCCGGCGCAGGCAGGAACCCAATTTTACGCCAACCGCGAACGTTTGAAGCAGCAGGTACGCAACAAACTTGGGTCCCGGCCTGCGCCGGGACGACGGTCTGGAGGATAGCGATTACCTCAAACGGTATCGGTCGCCTTCACCTTCAACAACGGCTTCAAGTACTTGCCCGTCGCACTAGCCTTGTTCTTCGCCACATCCTCCGGCGTGCCGCTTGCGACGATCAAGCCACCCCCGGCGCCGCCTTCCGGCCCCAGGTCGACCACCCAGTCCGCCGTCTTGATGACGTCCAGGTTGTGCTCGATGATGGCGAGCGTATTGCCCTGGTCGCGCAGGCGGTGAATCACTTTCAGCAGCAAATCGATGTCGGCGAAGTGCAGGCCGGTGGTTGGTTCATCGAGGATGTACAGGGTGCGCCCGGTATCGCGCTTGGACAGTTCCAGCGACAGCTTAACGCGCTGCGCCTCGCCGCCCGAGAGCGTGGTGGCGCTCTGGCCCAGCTTGATGTAGCCGAGGCCAACATCCAATAAGGTCTGCAGCTTGCGCGCGATCACCGGCACCGGCTTGAAGAATTCGTGTGCGTCTTCGACCGTCATGTCCAGCACTTCGGTGATGCTCTTGCCCTTGTAGTGCACCTCGAGCGTCTCGCGGTTGTAGCGCTTGCCGTGGCAAACGTCGCACGGCACGTACACGTCCGGCAGGAAGTGCATCTCGACCTTGATCACGCCATCGCCCTGGCAGGCTTCGCAGCGGCCGCCCTTGACGTTGAACGAGAAGCGGCCCGCCGAATAACCACGTTCTTTCGCGGTCGGCACGGTCGCGAACAAATCGCGGATCGGCGTGAACAGGCCGGTATAGGTGGCCGGGTTCGAGCGCGGAGTGCGGCCGATCGGCGCCTGGTCGACCGAGATCACCTTGTCGAAATGCTCCAGGCCGTGGATCGATTCATGCTCGGCCGGCTCGGTCTGCGAACCATACAGGTGGCGCGACAGCGCCGGGTAGAGCGTGTCGTTGATCAGGGTCGACTTGCCCGAGCCCGAGACGCCGCTGATGCAGGTCATCAGGCCGACCGGCAAGGTGAGCGTCACGTTTTTCAGGTTGTTGCCCTTGGCGCCGGTGATCACCAGCTGGCGCGCCGGGTCCATCTTGGTGCGCTTCTTCGGCACGGCGATCTTGCGGCGGCCGTCCAGGTACTGGGCGGTGATCGAGTGCTCGTTCTTCATGATCTGCTCGAGCGTGCCTTCGGCGATGATCTGGCCGCCGTGCACGCCCGCGCCCGGACCCATGTCGACGATGTAGTCGGCGGTGCGGATCGCGTCTTCGTCGTGCTCGACCACCAGCACGCTGTTGCCGATGTCGCGCAGATGCTTCAGGGTGCCGATCAGGCGGTCGTTGTCGCGCTGGTGCAGGCCGATCGACGGCTCGTCGAGCACATACATCACGCCGGTCAGGCCCGAACCGATCTGCGAGGCCAGGCGGATGCGCTGGGCTTCGCCGCCGGAGAGCGTATCGGCGCTGCGGTCGAGCGACAGGTAATCGAGGCCGACGTTGTTCAGGAATTTCAGGCGCGCGATGATTTCCTTGATCACGCGCTCGGCGATTTCCTTCTTGGCGCCGACCAGTTCGAGCGTCTCGAAGAAGGCCAGCGTATCGCGCAGCGGCTTGTCGGACACTTCATAGATCGCACGCTGCTGCGCGCCCTGGCCGATCTTCACGAAACGCGCTTCGGTGCGCAGGCGCGCGCCTTCGCAGGACGGACACTTCTTCTCGTTGATGAACTTGGCCAGTTCTTCCTTGACCGCCATCGAATCGGTCTCGCGGTAGCGCCGCTGCAGGTTGTTGACCACACCCTCGAACGTATGCTCGCGGATCACGGTGCGGCCACGCTCGTTGACATAGCTGAACGGGATCGAGGTCTTGCCCGAGCCGAACAGCACCGCGTCCTGCGCGGTCGAGGGCAGGGTGTCGAAGGGCTTGTCGAGGTCGAAGTCGTAGTGCGATGCCAGGTTCTGCAGCATCTGGTAATAGAACTGGTTGCGGCGGTCCCAGCCCTTGACGGCGCCGGAGGCCAGCGACAGGTGCGGGAAGGCCACGATGCGCTTGGGGTCGAAGAATTCGATGTGGCCCAGGCCGTCGCATTCCTGGCAGGCGCCCATCGGATTATTGAACGAGAACAGGCGCGGTTCCAGCTCCTGCAGCGAGTAGCCGCAGACATTACAGGCGAACTTGTTCGAGAAGACGGTCTCAATCCCGGTATCCATTTCGTAGGCCACGGCGCGGCCATCGGCCAGGCGCAGCGCGGTCTCGAAGCTTTCGGCCAGGCGCTGCTTGATTTCCGAATTGACCTTCACGCGGTCGATGACGACGTCGATGGTGTGCTTTTCGGTTTTCTTGAGCTTGGGCAGCTCGTCGATCTCGTAGATCTTGGCCGGATTGACGCCGCTGGCGACGCGGAAGCGCACGAAGCCCTGGGCCTGCATCGCCTGGAACAGGTCGGTATGCTCGCCCTTGCGGTTGGCCACGGTCGGGGCCAGGATCATCAGCTTGGTGCCTTCGGGCATGCTCAGCACGGCATCGACCATCTGCGAGACGGTCTGGGCCGCCAGCGGCTCCTGCGGGTGCTGCGGGCAGTAAGGCGTGCCGACGCGCGCGTACAGCAGGCGCAAATAGTCGTGGATCTCGGTGACGGTGCCGACGGTCGAACGCGGATTGTGCGAGGTCGCTTTCTGCTCGATCGAGATCGCCGGCGACAGGCCTTCGATCAGGTCGACGTCCGGCTTTTCCATCAACTGCAGGAACTGGCGCGCGTAGGCCGACAGCGACTCGACATAGCGGCGCTGGCCTTCTGCGTACAAGGTGTCGAAGGCAAGCGAGGACTTGCCCGAACCGGACAGGCCGGTAATGACGATCAGCTTGTTGCGCGGCAGGTTGAGATTGATGTTCTTCAGGTTGTGCGTGCGTGCACCGCGGATACGAATTTCTTCCATTAGGTTTTTGGAGGCTTTCAATAAGTTTGCGGGGCCGGCACACGAGAAACTGTCGCGGTGAGCGGGCCAATCAGGGGAACCCATTAGTGTAGCGCGTTTTCCCAAGTGCTGTACATGCATCCAGCACTTTTGTGCCACCAGGACACGTTTACATGCCATCCTGGAAAGGCAGGGCTTGTGGGGACATTCGTATGTGGGCCGTTTCCCCTGCCATTCAATGACAAAGCGTTCAGCATCCTAAAATAATTTTCCGATGCAGGACGCATGGCTGGTTGGTTGGCTTTTTTGGCAAGGATGCGACGCTTTGTGCTGCCGGGAGCGCGCCGTCCGGCGCTTGCCCGCAGCGCGAAAATGGACGTTGAGTTAGACGCCCAACGGCCTCATAATAGTTGCCTGCTACACCCCGTTCCCTGACGCTTAGAAGCACGCAGAGTCAGGGCTCTACAAAATTGATTGGAGTAAGAACATGGCATCAGTTAACAAGGTCATCATCGTCGGCAACCTCGGCCGCGACCCGGAAATCCGCTACATGCCGAGTGGCGACGCGATCGCCAACATCGCAGTGGCCACCTCGTACAAGTCGAAAGACAAGAACACCGGCGAGCAGAAAGAGCTGACCGAGTGGCACCGTATTTCCTTCTTCGGCCGCCTGGCTGAAATCGTCGGCCAGTACCTGAAAAAGGGCTCGTCGGTCTACGTCGAAGGCCGCCTGCAGACCCGCAAGTACACCGACAAGGACGGCATCGAGCGCTACGCGACCGACATCATCGCCGAGAACATGCAGATGCTGGGCGGTCGCCAGGGCATGGGCGGTGACAACATGGGCGGTGGCATGGATGACGGCGGCGGCTACGAGCCGCAGCAACAGCAACAGCGTCCGGCCCCACGCCAGGCGCCTCCGGCGCCGGCAGCACGTCCGCAGCCGAAACCGGCTCCGAACTTCTCGGACATGGATGACGACATCCCGTTCTAAACCGGGCATCACAGCAAGACAGTGAATCTGGCGGAACCCTCGTGGTTCCGCTTTTTTTCGCCGGATGGTCTGCCCCGAGCAGCTTCCCCGTATCGGCCCCCTTTCGAACCACCGCGTATGCGCCGCGCATAGCAGTCTCTTTTAAGAGAATGTTATCGCTTGTATAGGCAGGATAGTTCTTTTCAGAAATAGTTTCCCCGGGCTACCATTTCGGCCTATTTCGTCCTTACGCAAGAGCCGTCACGGCTGATGCACCATAAAAATGCTTAGTCAGTGGGATTCGGTGCAGGACTCCAGCGCCTATGACTTCACCAAGAACGCCAAGACCCTGAGCGTGACCTGGGACGTGCTGTTCTAAGCAGCGCCAGCCGAGGGCCACTGTGAACCCCCCCCCCAAGTCCCTGACTTGCGGTAATGCCGTTCAGTTAGCATAAAAATGTAGGGTGGCCGGCTTCGCCGGCCGCGCGTTCACATCACCGATGCGCTGTGGCAGATCACATCGGAGCTGGACGCGCGGCCGGGAAACCCGGCCACCCTACGTTTAACTGAACGGCGTTACTGACTTGCGGGGGTTTTTTATTCGTGCACGGTTGAAAAGACCGCAGGGATCGATGCGACCCGGAAGCTGGCGGTGGCGCTGCTGGAAGCCTTCGATCGCCGCTGGAGCACTGCCAACCTGCATGACAAGATCATGGCCGTCAACGACAAGGTGAAAGCCCTGCCGGGTAACGCCTTGACAGACGCGCTGAAACAAAGCTGAGCCTTCGCCGGTGGCTGATGTGGGGAGCCCGCACCGGTGATCGGCTTATTTGCCGTCCACCCCGTCGGCAATGCTGTACACATCGCCCGCCGTCGCCCCGGCGTCAATCCTGCGGGCGCGCAGGTCGCGATACACCGCCGCCCGCATGATCGTCATCGCCACCACCGGCGCCGTCATGACCAGGAAGACCGAGATGATGATCTCGTGGATCACCAGGCGCGACTGCGCCACCGTGAAATAGACCATCGACGCCAGCAGCAGGCAGCCGGCGCCCAGCGTTACGGTGATGGCCGGTCCGTGGATGCGCTGGTAGAAGGTGCGCAGGCGCAGCAGACCGAGCGCGCCGATCAGGATGATGGTCGCGCCCAGCACCAGCAGCAGCGACACCAAGAGCGCCGCCCACCCGGGAAGATGCTCGATGCCGTTCATTCGATGATCTCCCCGCGCATCAGGAACTTCGCCATCGCGACCGTCGACACGAAGCCCACCAGCGCGATCAGGATCGCCACCTCGAAATAGGCCTGGGTGCCGAAGCGGATGCCCAGCACGATGGCCAGCAGCATACCGCACATCCAGAGCGTGTCCAGCGCCAGCACGCGGTCGTGGGCCGAGGGGCCGATCAGCAGGCGCACCGCGCACAAGGCCATCGCCGCCAGCACGCACACCATGGCGTAGCCGATCGCATATTCAAGCAGGGTTTCCATTGCCGTTCTCCGTTTTGAAAATGTCGATCAAGGGCCGCTCGTAGCGGGTCTTGATGGTGTCGATCCACCAGAGCTCGTCGTGCAGGTCGAACACATGCAGGGCCAGCTCGTGCCGCTCGGGGAAGATCTCGACCCAGACCGTGCCGGGCGTCATGTTGATGAGGCAGGACAGCATGGCCAGGCCGTAGGGATCGCGCATGGTCAAGGGCACGCGGATGAATTGCGAATTCACGCTGCGATGATCCCTGAACAGGATGATGTGGCAGACGTTGAAGCAGGAGCGGACGATCTCCACCAGCGCAAATCCCATCAGACGGATGAACGTGCGTGGCGCGCGCAGGCGCGGATAGCCGAGCGGCTGCAGGCGGCGCGCCAGCAGCGGCACGGCGATGCCGAGCAGGGCGCCGAACAGCAGGTTGGCCGCGTCGAACGACTGGTTCAGCAGCAGCCACAGCGCGCACAGCGCCAGCGATACGATGGGAAAAGGAATCCAGGGCGTCATGGCGCCTCCCCGGGGTGCGTTGGGCCGGGCACCGGCAACGTATGCAGCACGCGGTCGATGTAGAGGCCGGGGCGGTGGAGACTGCTGCTTGCGCGCGCCAGGTAATCGAACACGGGCTGGGCCTCTACCGTGAGCAGCACCGAGACGGTCAGGAGCGCCGCCACCGGCATGACTTCCGCCGTGTGCAGGCGCGGTGGGCCGACCGCGTCCGTGGCCCAGAAGGTGCGCACGCCGAAGCGCATCAAGGAGACGATGGCGACCAGGCCGGAGCTGAATACCAGCGCCATCAGGGTCCAGCCGGTGCCGGCGATCGCGGGCACGCCGGGCTCCGGATTGAGCAGGGCGTGGAACATGCCGAACTTGGCAACAAAACCCGACAGCGGCGGCAGGCCGGCAATCGTCAGCGCACAGGCCGCGAAGGCCAGCGACAGGAAGGCCATGGCGGCGGGCACGCCCTTGCCCTTCGGCTCGGCCGGGGTATCCTCGACCGCATAGGCTTCGGCCGTCAGCGCCAGCAGGGCCGCGGCCGGCGTGCGGATGCGCTCGACCAGTTCGATCAGGAGCACGAAGGCGGCCAGGGCGACGGTCGAAGCGAAGAAGTAGTACAGGCCGGCGGTCACGAGCGAGGCCTGGCCATAGCCGATCACGGCCAGCAGGGTGCCGGACGAGACGATCGCCGCATAGCCGGCCAGGCGCCCGGCGGTATCGGTGGCCAGCATGCCGGCCGTGCCGAACACGATGGTCGCCATGCCGCCCCACAGCAAGGCTGCGTAGCCGTAACGCGCCAACTCGCCCGCGCCTTCCGGGAAGGCCAGCAGCCAGATCCGCAGCACGACATAGGCCCCGACCTTGGTCATCAGGACCAGCATGGCCGCCACCGGCGGCGAGGCGGCCGAATACGTGGTGGGCAGCCAGAAGCCCAGCGGCCACATGGCGCCCTTGGCCAGGAAGGCCAGCGCCAGCACCGCGATGCCCACCTTGAGCAAGCCGGCATCGCCCACGGCCAGCGCGCCGATGCGTCCCGCCATGTCGGCCATGTTCAGGGTGCCGGTAGTGGCATAGACCAGCGCGACGCCGACCAGGAAGAACAGGGCGGCGACCAGATTCACCGCGATGTACTGCAGGCTGGCGCGCAGGCGTTCCACGTTATACCCATGCAGCACCAGGCCATACGAGGCGGCCAGCATCACCTCGAAGAACACGAACAGGTTGAACAGGTCGTGGGTGAGGAAGGCGCCGTTGATCCCCATGAGCAGGAACTGGAACAGCGAATGGAAATGCACGCCGATGCGGCTCCAGCGCGGCTGGGCGTAATGCAGGGCGCTGAGTGCCACCACCGCGGTGAGCACCAGCATGGCGGCAGATAAACGGTCGGCGACCAGCGCGATGCCGAAGGGCGCGGCCCAGTTGGCGGCGAAATAGACGCCGATGCCGTCCCGCCAGCTGCCGTCGGCCAGCGCGCCCAGGGCCAGGGCATTGGCCAGCAGGCCCACCGCCGACGCATACGACAGCGCGAACTTCAGCCGGTGCCGGCCCTGCTTGATCGCGGCGAGCAGCGCGCCGCACAGCAGCGGCAGCAGGACCGGGACGATCACCAGGTGGGCGCTCCAGTCAAGACTCATGCTGCGGGCTCCTCGCCGTCGACGTGGTCGGTGCCGGTCAGGCCGCGCGCGCCGATCATGACGACCAGGTAGAGTGCGGTGGTGGCGAAGCCGATGACGATCGCGGTGAGCACCAGCGCCTGCGGCACCGGGTCGGCCAGCGCCGCGGGATCAGGCAGCGTGCCTTTGGGCGTGAGCGGCGGCCGGTCCACATTCAAGCGTCCCATGGCGAAGATGAACAGGTTGACGGCATAGGACATCAGCATCAGCCCGATCAGCACCTGGAAGCTGCGCGGGCGCAGGATCAGCCAGATGCCCGCGCCGAACACGATGCCGATGCCGAGGGCGAGGACGGTTTCCATCTAGCGGATCTCCTTGGTGGGCGGGATCGCCGCCAGCGCGGCGCTGCGGCTCATCCTCGCACCGGGCGGCATGCGGCGGCTGCGCAGCGACTGGTGGGCCAGCGCCACCAGGATCAGCATGGTGGTGCCGACCACCACGAAGAACACCCCGAGGTCGAACACGAAGGCCGAGGGCAGATGCAATTCGCCCAGCAGCGGCAGCACCACGTGGGCCGTGTGGCTGGTCAGGAAGGGGTAGCCGAACAGCCAGGCGCCCAGGCCGGTGGCGCAGGCGCACACCAGGCCCCAGCCGATCCATTGGTGCGGGCGCAGGCGCAGTTGCGATTCGACCCAATCGGTGCCCGCCACCATGTACTGCACGATGAGGGCGGTGGCGAAGATCAGGCCGGCGACGAAGCCGCCGCCCGGCAGGTTATGGCCGCGCATGAAGAAGTACACAGCGATCACGCCCATCACCGGCAGCAGGAAGCGCAGGTAGACCGCCTGGATCATCAAATAGCCTTCGCGCGCCTGCTGCGCGGGCTTCTGGCCGATGGCCGGGTCGACGTTGCTGGCCTGCTGCAGCGGGATGGCGATGCTCTCGAGCGCCGGACGGAAGCGCCGCAGCAGCGCATACACCGTTAGCGCCACCGCCGACAGCACGGTGATTTCGCCCAGCGTGTCGAAGCCGCGGAAGTCCACCAGCAGCACGTTGACCACATTCGCGCCGCCGCCTTCCGGCAGCGCGCGCAGCACGAAGAAGTCGCGGATGCTCGGCACGCTCGCTTGCTTGAGCACCGCATAGCTCACGGCCGCCATCGCCAGCCCGCCGGCCACCGCCACGAAGGCGTCGCGCCCGCGGCGCAGGCGGGTAGAGCGCGGCGCCTCTCCGGCCAGGTGGGCCGGCTGGACGCGCGGCGGCAGCCAGCGCAGCCCGAGCAGGATCAGCACCGTGGTGACGGTTTCGACCATCAGCTGGGTCAGGGCCAGGTCGGGCGCCGACAGCCACAGGAAGGTAATGGCGGTGGCCAGGCCGGTGGCGCCGACCAGCGCCAGCGCCGCCAGCCGGTGGTATTTCGCTTTCCAGGCTGCGGCCAGCGCGCAGCCGGCGCCGATCAGCCAGAGCAGCGCGAACAGCGGGTCGGCCTTGTCGAAGGTCGGCATCGGCCAGGGTCCCAGTGGTTGCGCCAGCAGCAGCGGCACCGCCACGAAGGCGCTCATCAGCACCAGCAGCTGCGGCTGCAGCCGGCGCGTGCCGGCCACGCGGATCAGCCAGGCCGCGCCCTGCGACAGCCCGAGCAGGCTGCTTTCATACAGCTGCGCGCCCTTCAGGCGGTGCAGCAGCGGCACCCGGTCGCGCTGGGCCAGCTCGAAACGGTAGCGCAGCAGCAGGTAGCACAGCACCCCGCCGCCCAGCGCCACGAGGCTCATGAGCAGGGGCAGGTTGACGCCATGCCAGATCGCCAGGTCGTAGGCCGGCATGGTGGGACCGAGCACCGAGCCGGCGGCCACCGCCAGCACGTCGCCCACGACGCGCTCGGGCATCACGCCCACCGCAATGCACAGCAGCACCAGGCATTCGATCGGCACCCGCATCCAGCGCGCCGGCTCGTGCGGCTCGCTTGGCAGGTCGCGCGCCAGCGGCCCGAAGAACACGCTGATGAAGCGCAGCGAATACACGACGCTGAACAGGCCCATGAGCACGGCCACCACCGACATCCACCAGTTCTCGGTGCCGCCCACGATCATGGTCTCGGCAAAGAACATCTCCTTCGACAGGAAACCGTTCATCAGGGGCACCCCGGCCATTGCGGCGCTGGCGGTAATCGCCAGGGCCGCCGTATGCGGCATGGCGCGCCGCAGGCCGCGCAGCATGCGCATGTCGCGCGTGCCCGATTCGTGGTCGACGATGCCCACTGCCATGAACAGCGAGGCCTTGAACACGGCGTGGTTCATGGTATGGAAGATAGCGGCCACCACCGACAGCGGCGTGCCGATGCTCAGCAAGACCGTGATCAGGCCCAGGTGGCTGATCGTGGAATAGGCCAGCAGGCCCTTCATGTCGTGCTGGAAGATCGCGAAGAAGGAGCCCAGCAGCAGGGTGCAGACGCCGGCCGTGCCCAGGATCCAGAACCACTCCTCGGTGCCCGCCAGGGCCGGCCACAGGCGGATCAGGAGGAAGACGCCGGCCTTGACCATGGTGGCCGAGTGCAGGTAGGCGGACACCGGCGTGGGCGCGGCCATCGCGTGCGGCAGCCAGAAATGGAAGGGGAATTGCGCGCTCTTGGTCAGGGCGCCCAGCAGCACCAGTACCAGCGCCGGCACATACCAGTCATGGGCCCGGATCTGGTTGCCCGCGCCCAGCACCGTCTGCAGCTCGTAGCTGCCGGCGATATGCCCGAGCAGCAGCACGCCGGCCAGCAGGCACAGGCCGCCGATGGTGGTGACGGTGAAGGCCATGCGCGCGCCGCGCCGTGCATCGTTGCGCTCCTGCCAGTAGCCGATGAGGAGGAAAGACGTGACGCTGGTCAGCTCCCAGAACACCACCAGCTGGATCAGGTTCCCCGACAAGACCACCCCGAGCATCGCGCCCATGAAGGCCATGATGTAGGCGTAGAAGCGCGGCACCGGGTCGCGCCGCGACATGTAGTAGCGCGCGTACAGCAGCACCAGCAGGCCGATGCCCAGCACCATGATGCTGAATACCCAGGCCAGGCCGTCCATGCGCAGGACGATGTCGAGCCCGAAGGATGGCAGCCAGGCGAAGCGCGCCAAAGGCACTTCGCCGGCGGCGATGCTCCCGAATCGGGAGATGGCCAGCAGCAGGGCGGCCAGGGTGGCGATGCCGGCTACCGCAGCGGGACGGTCGCGCGAGTCGCCCGGCATGCAGGCGGCAACCAGGGCCGCGCCAAAGGGAAGCAGGAGCAGCAGGAGGAGCATCGGCCCGGGCCCTAGTGTGTGGCAAATACATCTACTTTACTGTTTTTGCATGGATTGCGGCAACGCGTTACGCCAGCCGCAGCGCGCGGCGGGCCGTGCGCGCTCCCTGTGGAGGGATTGGTACGATGCCAACATGCACATTCTCTGGAGTTATCTTCGCCCCCACTGGCGCCTTGCCGGGCTGGCGCTGCTGTTGGCCGGCATCTCGCAGGTGCTGAGCCTGGTCGACCCTATCATCTTCGGCAAGATCATCGACGAGTACGCCCTCAATCCCGCCGCCAAAACGGACGAGCAGCTGGTCCGGGGCGTGCTGCGCCTGCTGGGCATCGCCGTCGTCGTGGCGCTGCTGTCGCGCCTGGCCAAGGCGGTGCAGGAATACGTGACGCGGCTGGTGGTGCAAAAACTGGGCGTGGCGATCTTCAACGACGGCCTGCGCCACGTGCTGCGCCTGAAATACCAGGAATTCGAAGACCTGCGCAGCGGCGAGACCCTGTCGCTGCTGCAGAAGGTGCGCGCCGACAGCGAGCGCTTCATCAATACCTTCATCAATACCGTGTTCGCCTCCCTGGTCGGGGTGTCGTTCCTGATCTGGTATGCGGTGAACAAGCACTGGCTGCTGGTGCCGGTCTTTTTGGTGGGCGTGCTGGTGCTGGGCGGCCTGACGGGCATGCTCAGCCGCGAGATCAAGACCCAGCAGCGCTCGATCGTGCGCGAGACCAACCGCAACTCCGGCTTCATCACGGAGTCGCTGCGTAACATCGAGCTGATCAAGAGCCTGGGCCTGACCTTCACCGAGATCCGCAGGCTCAAGGCGCAGACCGACAGCATCTTCGCGCTCGAGATGGAGAAGGTCAAACGCATCCGCCTGCTCTCGTTCTTACAGGGCAGCACCCTGAGCCTGCTGAAACTGGCGATCCTGTTTGCGCTGCTGTGGCTGATCTTCCGCGACGTGCTCTCTCCGGGTGAACTGATCGCCATGCAGTTCATCTCGGTGGCGATCTTCGCGCCCTTGCAGGAACTGGGCAACATCATCCTGGCGCACCGCGAGGTCGAAGCCTCGCTGCTGAATTTCCGCGTGCTGATGGACAAGCCGATCGAGCGCCGGCCGGAAGAATTCGTCGAGATCGGGCCGCTCGAGCAGATCCGCTTTGCCGACGTCGGCTTTCGCCACAAGGGCGCGCAGGAAGATTCGCTGGTGGACATCTCGTTTTCCGCCGCGCTGGGCCAGACCGTGGCTTTTGTGGGGCCTTCGGGCTCGGGCAAGTCGACCCTGGTGAAACTGCTGGTCGGGCTGTACACGCCGGCGCGCGGCAAGGTGTTCTACAACGAGATCTCGACCGAAGACCTGCGCTACAACGAGGCGCGGCGCCAGATCGGTTTCGTCACCCAGGAGACCAACCTGTTCGCCGGGACGCTGCGCGAGAACCTGCAGTTCGTGAAGCCCGACGCGACCGATGCCCAGATCGTGCGCGCGATGGAGCAGGCCTCGTGCGCGAACCTGCTGCTCAAATCCCCGGAGGGTCTGGACACCGTCATCGGCGAGCGCGGCATGAAGCTCTCGGGCGGCGAAAAGCAGCGCCTGTCGATCGCCCGCGCCCTGGTGCGCGAGCCGCGGCTCTTGATTTTTGATGAGGCGACGTCGGCGCTCGATTCGCTCACCGAAGAGCAGATCACCAATACCGTGCGCCGGATCTCGGCGCGGGCCAGCCAGATCACCATCCTGATCGCGCACCGGCTCTCGACCATCATGCATGCGGAGTCGATCTTCGTGCTGGAGAAGGGGCGGGTGGTCGAAACCGGCTCGCACGACGAACTGGTGGCGCAGAAGGGCTTGTACTACGCGATGTGGCGCCAGCAGATCGGCGAGCGGCCCATGCCGCCGGTAGAGGACGAGTAGCACCGATCGCCACGGCTGTCGTTCCTGCAACTGCTTCAGGTGGCAAACGCTTGTCTTCTTTGCGTCAACGCACAACAACGTCTTTTATAAATTTTCCCGTGCGGCAAGCAAAAAATTTTGCCACTCGGTAAAATTGCCGCATGTCAGCTTTGACGCGCCAACCTCTGCGGTTGGCGTTTGCATTTCAAGGCCTGTTGCAAGTTCTTCATTCCTCCCAAAATTCGACAATTCATTCGATGCACTCACCTGTTTCCGTCCGGCGTACTTCTTCTTTCGCGCAAACCCAGCAATACGCACTGCCGACCCTGTTCGCGCTGTTCGGCCTGATCATGGGCTCGTGGGCCGGCCGCATTCCGGCGCTCGCCGAGCGGGTCCAGGTGTCGCATTCGGCGCTGTCGATGGTGCTGCTGTGCGGCGGCCTGGGCGCGGTGCTGTCCTATCCGGTCTCGTCCTTCCTGATGGGCCGCTTCGGCGCGCGCAAGTCGCTGCTCGTGTCGGGCATGGCCCTGCTCGCGGTGCTGGTGTCGATCGGCATGGCGCCGACCGTGCCGCGCCTGATGCTGGCGGTCCTGATGCTGGGCATTACCGCCAGCACCTTCGACGTCGCCATCAACTCGGCCGCGACCCGGCGTGAAAAGCAGACCGGCAAGTCGGAACTGTCGATGTTGCACGGTATCGGCTGCGCCGGCGGCCTGGCCGGCGCCACCCTCGGCAGCCTGATGGCCAGCATGAAGATCGCCCCGGCGACCCATTTCCTGATGCTGGCCGGTCCCCTGGCCGTGGTGCTGTGGTTCGCCTTCGGCATGATGCCGTTCGAGGACAGCGTCGAGAAGGTGGAGAAGAAGTCGCTCTCGTTGCCGCGCGGCCCGCTGGCGCTGCTGGGCCTGCTCGGCTTCCTGGGCTCGATGTCCGAAGGCAGCATCGCCGACTGGAGCGGCGTGTTCCTCAAGGAGCATTTCGGCGCCTCGGACGGCCTGGCGCCGCTGGCCCTGTCGGCCTTTTCGGTCATGATGCTGCTCTCGCGCCTGGTCGGCGACAAGCTCAAGGTCCGCTTCGGCGCCCAGCGCCTGGTGAGCACTGGCGCGCTGGTCTCGGCCGCCGGCCTGTTCTTCGCCGTGGTGGCGCCGAACGCCTATGTCGCCCTGGGCGGTTTCGCGGTCGCGGGCCTGGGCCTGTCGCTGCTCTTCCCCTTCGTGTTCAGCGCCGCCGGCGCGCAAGGCCCGATGGCCCTGGCGGCGGTGGCCAGCATGGCCTATAGCGGCAGCCTGATGGGCCCGCCGGTGATCGGCGCCGTCGCGCATTTTGTGGGCATGCAGGCCGCCATCGGCTATGTCGGCGGTCTGTCGGTGATCATCGCCCTGGTGGCCAGCAGCACCAGGCTGCTCAAGTAATCCTTCCCGCGGCTTAAGGCAGGCCCGGGAGCAGGGCCGGGATTGGCGGTATCATCGGGCTATCGACCTGCCCGGATACCGACCATGCTCCAGACGCCCGCTTCCTTTACGCCCCTGTTCGCCCCGCGCCCCGACCCGGCGCCCCTGAGCTTCCTGTTCCACGGCGGGCGCCTGCTGGTGCGCGAAAGCGACCTGTCGCTGCCCGATGGCGCGCTGCTGGACTCCCTCGACGTCGACCGTACCCGCCTGCAGCCGCTCGGCCTGTATGGCGAGCGCTATTGCGAGACCGGCTGGTTCGACAGCGAGCCAAGCCCGCCACCGGGCTTTGCCTTCCGCGGCCTGCGCTCGCTGTTCGCTGACATGAACGAGGAGCTGGTGGGCCTGGCCGCACGCGCCGCCCAGGTGGCCGAATGGGCGCGCACCCACCGCTACTGCGGCGCCTGCGGCAAGGGCACCGAGATCGCGGCCGGCGAGCGCTGCTTCAAGTGCGTCGCCTGCGGCCACATGGCCTATCCGCGCATCTCGCCGGCGATGATGGTCCTGATCCGCAAGGGCGACAGCGTGCTGTTGGCGATGCACCTGGCCTCGCCGACCAAGCGCTTCGTGCCGCTGGCCGGTTTTCTCGAGGCGGGCGAATCGGTGGAAGAAGCGATCCACCGCGAGGTGTTCGAGGAGGTGGGGCTGCGGGTGCAGAACCTGCAGTATTTCGCCAGCCAGTCCTGGCCTTTCCCGCATTCGCTGATGCTGGCCTTCACGGCCGATTACCTCGATGGCGAGATCCGCGTCGACGCCACCGAGATCGCGGAAGCGCGCTGGTTCGGGCCGAACGACGAATGGCCCGAAAGGGTGCCGCACATGTCGGTGTCGAGCGTACTGGTGGACTCGCACCGCCCGCCACACCGCTAGGGCTGGACGGCTGCGCTTTCCGGCGCGGTACGCGCGGCCTGTGCCTGCGGCTTGGCGCCGGTGCTGCGCAGCTGCACGGCGCGCTGCAGCAGGTCGAACCAGAACGGCGCGCCGAACAGCGTGGTGCCGGCGGTGATCAGCCATCCGGCCACTTGCAGCGCAAATGCCGAGTTGAGCGTGGGCGGGAACGTGGTCCAGCCGATCGGCAGGGCCCACATCTGGCGCAGCGCTTCGGGGTCGAGTCCGGCCGGGGCGGCCTTGATCTGGGCGGCCAGGGCCGGGTTCTGCCACAGTGTCTGGAACAGGTGGATGCTGTCGATGTTGAGCATGATGCTCAAGAGCATGGCGAGCAGGAAGGAAATCAAGAGCTGGCGCCGCTTGTAGACGCCGGACAGGCGCTCCATCGCGCTGTTGAACCAGCCGG
The DNA here is from genome assembly GCF_059685935.1 of Telluria sp. ZT3P39. Classification (NCBI taxonomy): domain Bacteria; kingdom Pseudomonadati; phylum Pseudomonadota; class Betaproteobacteria; order Burkholderiales; family Oxalobacteraceae; genus Telluria; species Telluria sp. ZT3P39. The sequence continues at coordinate 83,655 of NZ_JCASIH010000005.1, read as the reverse complement.
CGATGCCTTCCTGGAAGCGCGCCAGGTCGCCGCCCGACTGGCGCAGCAGCGCCAGCAGCACGCGCCGCACCTGCTCGTCGGGCAGGGCTTCGATCGCCGCCTGCAGCGGGATGGCCGGGCTGGTGCGCAGCGAGTCGAGCAGGGCAATCGCGAAATGCGCGGGTTCGATGTAGGATGGTCCGGGGCGCGCTAGCCGGACCGACAATGGGCGCCGGGCATTCGAGCTGCCATGCGGATTGACCAGCGGGTGGTCGTACAGGCTCTGCGCCAGCGCCTCGCAGCGCGGGTCGTCAAGCATGCGCTTGATGGCGGCGAGCAGCATGTTGGCGCGCAGGCTGAAGGCCGCCGCCATGGCTTCCTGCAATGTACTGACAACCAGTGCCAGCGTGCCGTAGCAAAACGTCAGGCCGATGGCGACTTCAAGGACAGTGCTGCCGAACATGGTCTTCTCCGAAGGCTGGAACCACTGTCCACGCTACGCCGGCCGTGGCGCGGGTACATTAAGCTTGCTCAAGAAACTGGCAGCACCCGGACCTCCAGGCGCATTTTCTATATACTTGCGGCAATTCGAATTTCGTAGGGTTCACCATGTCCGACAAAGAAGCTTTCACCGAACACGACTGGCGCCGCCTGCTCACCAGCCTGGGCGAAAATCCGGATCGTCCGGGCCTGCACGAAACGCCGGCCCGCGTGGCGAAGGCATGGAAACACTGGACTTCGGGCTATGACCAGGATCCGATCGAAGTGCTCAAGGCTTTCGAGGATGGCGCTGAGGAATACAACGAGCTCATCGTCGTGCGCAATATCCCGGTGTACAGCCATTGCGAGCACCACCTGGCGCCCTTCTTCGGCAAGGCCACCGTCGGCTACCTGCCGAACGGGAAGATCGTCGGCCTGTCCAAGCTCACCCGCCTGGTGGATATTTTCTCCAAGCGCCTGCAGGTGCAGGAACGCCTGACAATCCAGATCGCCAATGCGCTGATGGAAGTGCTGGAACCGAAGGCGGTCGGCGTGGTCATCAAATGCCGCCACCTGTGCATGGAAAGCCGCGGCATCCGCGCCATCGGCGAAGAAACCATTACTTCGGCCATGCTGGGCGAATTGCAGCCGAATCTCGGGCTGCGGACTGAGTTTTTGGCCCTCGCGCGCGACTAGATTCTCCCCGTCCCGGCGGCTTGACGGCCGGGATCGCCTTGGAACCTGTTCCATATCCGGCGCCTCCAAGTAATTTTGGGGGAGTGCCATGGAACGTCCCGCTTATCCCAGCGATATTTCTCGCGAAGGGTTCGAGCCCTTGCGTGGCGTGCTGGAAGCGGCACGCCGCAAGACCCGCCCGCGCAAGCACGACCTCTACGACGTGTTCTGCGCGGTGCTCTTCTTCCTCCATACGGGCGCCACATGGCGCAGCCTGCCGCCGGGCTTCCCGCCGTGGCGCACCGTGCACGAATACTTCACCCAATGGACCATGCTGCGGGAAGGCGACCGCTCCCTGCTCGAAAGCGTGCTCGAGAAAGCCGGGCGCGAGGTGGAGCTCGCTCAGCTGCGCAAGATCCAGGGTCGCCGTTGAGATGGGGCAGTAGCCGGTGAGATCGTCACTTCCTTGTCACACGCTGTTGCATTTATCGAAATGTGCGCGGGTATTGCTGAGCTAAACTATTAAAATATTGTCAATATTTTATCGTTTTGGCGGCCACCATGCTCGAGCACCTCAACCTCACCCTGTTTTCTCTCCTGAATGCGCAAGCCGGCTTGGCCGGCTGGCAATTGCTAGGGGCCGTGTTCGCGGCCCAATGGCTGATCTTCCTGATGCCGCTGGCGCTGGTGCTGTTGTGGACGGGCGGCGGCGCGGGCCGCGAAGTGGCGCTGCGCGCCCTGGTCGCGGCGGTGTGCGCCCTCACGCTCAACGGCCTGATCGGGCAGTTCTGGTACAGCCCGCGGCCTTTCGTTGCCGAGATCGGCCACACCTTCCTGCTGCACGATCCCGACAGCTCCTTCCCGAGCGACCATGCCACCAGCATGTTCTCGGTGGCGCTGGTGCTGGTCTTCAGCCAGATCGATTCGGCACGCCGCATCGGCCTGCTGCTCTTGCCGCTGTCGCTGGTGGTGGCCTGGTCGCGCGTTTATCTCGGTGTGCATTGGCCGAAAGACATGGCGGGCGCGCTGGTGATGTCGGCGTCGATGGCGCTGCTGGTCAGCACGCCCGCAGTGCGCGGCGCCTGTGCCCAGCTGCTGCCGATGACGGAGCAGTTGTACCGCCGCGTGCTGGCGGTGCCGATCGGGCGTGGGTGGCTGCGTCCCTAAGCCGGGGCAGTGCCGGGCTATTGGTGAATCGTAGGGTGGGCGGGTTTCCCGCCCGCGCGTTCAACCAGCCGTGGAGTTGTCGCTCCCTTGCCCTTCAAACGTGATTTGAACGCGCGGGCGGCATCATCGGTCCAGGCCGAGACAGCAGCAGATCTGCCTCCACGGCCGTTGCACGCGCGAACCCCTTACGACGCCGCTTCGGCCGCCTCGAACACCAGCTTCTTGTCGGCGTCGAGATGGAACACGCCCAGCGGCTGGCCGGTGACGGCATTCGCCTCGGGGGCTTCGAGCTCGGCGCAGGCGCCGGTGTCGACCTGCCAGGTGTCTTCGCCCGAGCGCAGGGTATAGATGTTCGGGCCGCTGGCGAACAGTTCGATCTCCAGGCCCGACAAGGCTACCGGACCCAGGTCGATCAGGCGCTGGCAGTCCGGCAGCCGCGCGGCGGTCAGCGTCATGCTGCCTTGCTTGCTCCAGAAATAATCCTGCACCACGCGCACGGTCAGCGCGTGGTCGTTGCTGTCGATCCGGTAGCTGGCCGAGTCGTTGACGCAGCCGGTGAGGAGCAACGGTGCAAGCAGGAGAAGTCGAAGGCGCATGGAGGTTCCGGGGTCAAGGATGCAGGAATGCATCGCCTGACGGAGTATAGAAGCGCCCGGAGGCAGGCGCAACCGCGCACCGGGATTTGACCCGCCCAGGCTAGAACTCGGCGCCGAGCGTGAGCGAACCGATCGTATGGCGCGGGACGTTCACCGGCGCCCGGAACTCGGCGCTACGGCGGGTGACGCGCAACTGCGCGAACCAGGGGCCGTGATCGCTGCCGCGGGTGGTGGGAAAATCCATCCGCAGCCCGGCGGTGAGGTCGCCCACCCAGCGCCGCGGCCGTACTTCCGGATCGTCGCGCCATGGCCGGCCCTGCAGGAACATGTTGTAGGCCATGCCACGCACCTCGGCGCCCAGCGTCACCGTGCACTGGATCCAGCGCAGGCGGCAGGCCGTGTCCACCGGGGCGGCCCGGTTGACGATGCCTGGTGGCGCCGGCGACACGGGCGGCAGGTTCTTGCCCAGCGTGAAAGTCACACCGCCGGCCGCATAGCTCATGAGGTTGCCGACGGCCAGGCGCCAGTGGCCGGCCGTGTGCAGGCGGATGTCGCCCAGCACCGCGCCGGACAGGCTGGGCCAGGCCGAGCGCCGTTCGGCCGACACCAGCACCGCCAGGGTAGTGCCGACCTGGTGGTCCCAGCCCTGCGGTTGCGGGCGGTCGAAGATGCGATGGAACAGTTTCTGGGTCGGTTCGGCCAGCGACAGCTTCCCCGTCACGCCGGCATGAAAGCTCAGGGTCGTGATCGCCTGCTCATCCTGGTCGATGAACAGCCACGAGCGCTCGACATACAGCAGGCCCGCATACGGCCGGTCGAAGGGCTGGGGGACGGGATTGGCGATGTCGCTGGGTGTGTACATCAGCTGCCCGACGCTGTGCTGGCTGAACAGGAAGCGCGCATCGCCGCAGCCGAACCAGCGGCAGGCGGCGCCGGTCCAGCGCCGCGTGAAGTCGCCGCGATCGTCTACCGTGGAGCGCGAGCTGAACTGGATGCCGTTGGTGTAATAGCGGTCGGTCTTGAACCAGCTGTCGTTGTCCCAGGTGACAAACCGCGCTTCCGCGGCGCCCGCTGCCGGCGCATCGCTTGCCGGTACGCCCCCTTCCTGCGCCGCACACGGAACCGTGAGAAGACTGGCGAAGAGGGTGAGAACACTGGCCGGGGTCCGCATGGTCGTCCTTTCTGAATCGAAATATCCTCCAGTCTTGACCTCCTGCAGAAGATCTTGTTGATCTGCAACAGCATCGAGTCGGATTCACTCCACCAGCCAATGATCAGCCACGCAGAATGCGCAGCAGTTCGATTGGTACGCCAAACTCATGCGCCGGCCCCAGCCGCCGCAGCGCCTCGATCGGCGCATACCCCCAGCTCACCGCCCCAAAATCCACCCCTGCCTTGCGCGCCGCCTCGGCATCGAGCCCCTGGTCGCCGATATACAGCGCGTGCGCAGGCAGAACGCCCGCCTGCCGCAGCACCTTGCGCAGCCGCGCCGCCTTGCCGAACACCGACATCCCGCATTCATGGTGCGCGAACAAGGCGCTCAACGCCGGCCCCAGCACCAGCCGCACGTTCTGCTCCGAATTCGAAGACACGATCGCCAGCCGCACGCCGGCGCGATCCAGCGACTCCAGCACGTCCTGGATGCCGTCGAACAGCGGAATGTGCGCCGCGTTCTCGCGCATCAGCGCGATGAAACTGCTTGAGGCCAGTGGCAGCTTCCAGGCCGGCATGCCGACATGGCGCATGATGGCGCGCGTGTCGTGGTGGCGCAAACTGTGCGCCTCGCCTGCCTCGATGCGCCGGAAGCCGTGCTGGTCGGCGATCTGGTTGAATACGCTGACGAAAAACGGAAAGGAATCGGCCAGGGTGCCGTCGAAGTCGAAAATGGCAAGGCGATAGGGCATTGGGGGCAGGGGCAGCGTGGACGGTCCGATTATAGGCGCGGGCACTGTTGTGTTTTCGTCCGCCTGGCGATGGCTGGTGTGGCAATAGCTTGAATCAATAAGTATTTCCTGACAGAATTTGCAAACTGACAGTTCCAGACGCCCGATGCCGGGTTGTCGCTAATCTTCCCCCTGATACCATGATCCAAAACGCCGACGACTACTTTGACATGGCCCGCGCCACGTCGCCCCTCCCCGTGAACCAGGCGTCCCAGACGCTGCCGGAAGTCGTCGACGCCAATGGCGACGGCATCAAGGACATCCTGACCTTCGGCGCCTATTTCCCCTTCAACGGCAGTGCCCCGGCGGGCCAGCCGGCCCTGCTGATGCTGGGCAAGGGTGACGGCACCTACGCGCCGGCGCCGGCGGGCATGCTGCCGGCCAGTTTCACCACGGTCCATCCGCGCGAAGTGGTGCAGGCCGATGTCAACAAGGACGGCTTGATCGACCTGTTCGTCGTCGACCACGGTTACGACACCATGCCCTATCCGGGCGGGCAGAATCACCTGTTGCTGGGCAAGGCGGGCGGCGGCTTTACCGACGCCAGCGCCAACTTGCCGCAGCTGTCCGACTTCTCGCACAGCGCGGCGGCGGGCGACGTCAATGGCGACGGCAACCTGGACCTGTTCGTCGGCAACATGAGCAGCAACGCCAGCCCGACCGAGGCCTATTTCCTGCTCGGCGACGGCAGCGGCAAGTTCACCCAGTCGAATGCCGGCCTGCCGCTGCAGCCGGGCGGCCTGCTCAACCGCCAGAGCGGCAACTTCGGCTTCACCTCGTCCCTGCTGGCCGACCTGAACGGCGATGGCCGGCCGGATCTCGTGCTCGGCGACGAGGGCAATGTCAACAACCGCGAGCACCGCTCGCTGGTGTTCTGGAACACCGGCGCCGGCTACAGCGCAGGCAGCATGTCCTACCTGCCGCAGGGGTATTTCGGCAACACCCGCATCGTGCACGACATCGCCGCGATGGACATCGATGGCGACGGCGACAACGACCTGCTGCTACTGTCGTCCGAATCGACGCCCAGCACCGCCTATGCCGACGGCTGGTCGCTCGAAGTGGCGCGCAACGACAACGGCACGTTCGTGGATGCCACGCTCGACCACTTCAAGGCGGAAGACAGCCGCGAAGGATTGCCGAACCAGGACAACAACGTCGGCGCCAGCCAGTTCATCAAGCTGATGGACGTGAACAACGACGGCAGCAAGGACATCGTCATCACGCAGTTCATGAACGACCTGCCGTCCGCGAACACGCCGATCGTCTGGACCAATGACGGCTTCGGCCACTTCTCGGTGGCGCTGCGCGCCGGCCAGCTCACTACGCTGGCGAACGACAAGTATTTCGTCGGCGTCTTCAACGTGCCGGTGGCCACCGCCAAGGGCGTGAGCTTCAGCTCGATCAACGTCTACGAAGGCAATGTCTATTCGAACACCGCGCTGGCCACCAGCGCGCTGCCGCCGGCCGGCGCGATCACCGCCACCGCACGCAACGACATCATCCGGCAGAACGCGGCCAACAACACGATCGACGGCGGCGCCGGGCGCGACGTGGTGACCTACGGGAAGACGGCCGCCAGCTACCAGGTGAGCATGACGAACGGCACCGCCACCGTGCGCGACCTGAGCGGCGCCGATGGCACCGACACCCTGGTCAATGTCGAGCGCCTGCAGTTCGGCGACACCAATATCGCGCTGGACGTCAACGGCATCGCCGGCCAGGCCTTCCGCGTCTACCAGGCCGCGTTCGCGCGCACGCCCGACCTGCCGGGACTGGGTTACTGGCTCTCGATGATGGACAAGGGACTCGCGCTCGGTTCCGTCGCCAGCGGCTTCGTGGACTCGAAAGAGTTCCGCGACGTCTATGGCGCCGCGCCGAGCAACCGCGAGATCGTCGAGAAGTTCTACCAGAACGTGCTGCAGCGTCCGGGCGAAAAGGCCGGCGTCGACTACTGGACCGGCATCCTCGACAACAAGCAGGCGAGGGTGGCCGACATCCTGCTCGGCTTCAGCGAAAGCGCGGAGAACCAGGCGGCGCTGGTCGGCGTCATGTCCAACGGCGTGGCCTACACGCCCTACGGCTGATCCGTCAGCCGGCCAGGCTCACGCGGTGCCGCCGTTGGCGCGCAGCACCTGGCCGTTGATCCAGCCGGATTCTTCGCTCACCAGGAAGGACACGATGCGCGCGATGTCGCCCGGCTCGCCCAGGCGCTCGAGCGGCGGCAGCTTCGCGAAATGGTCGACCTGCTCCTGGGTCTTCCCGGTGAAGAACAACTCGGTTGCGACCGGCCCCGGCGCCACCGTGTTGACGCGGATCTGCCGGCCGCGCAGCTCCTTGGCGAACACGCCGCTCAAGGCTTCCACCGCGGCCTTGCTGGCGCTGTAGACCGCATAGCCCGGCAGCTTCATCGCCAGCACGGTGGTGGAAAAATTCACGATGCGCCCGCCGTCGTTCATGCGCTTCGCCGCTTCGCGCAGGGTGTTGAAGGTGCCCTGCACGTTGACGCCGAAGGTCTGTTCGAACAGCGCGTCGCTGGTGTCGGCCAGCGCCATGGTCTTGAGGATGCCCGCGTTATTCACCAGCACGTCCACCTTGCCCAGCTCGCGCTCGGCGGTGTCGAACATCGCGCGCACCTCGTCGGCCTTCGACACGTCGGCCTGCACGGCGATGGCGGTGTGCCCGGTCGCGTGCAGGGTGGCGACGACGCGCTGCGCCTCGGAGGCGTTGGCGGCGTAGTTCACGACAATTTGATAGCCATCCTCGGCCAGCCGCTGCGCGATGGCGGCGCCGATGCCGCGCGAGGCGCCGGTGACGATGGCGACTTGCCGGGTGTCCTGGTTCATTGCGCGGCTCCTGTGGCGTGGTGAATAACGCCATGATGCATCAATCCAGGTTTTGATGCTGGCGGGCGCCGCTCAGCAGTCGGCGTTGGCGCCGGCCCGGCAGAGCGTCGCGACGCGGCGCCGCTCGACATAGTCTGGCCGCGAGACGATGGCCGCATCCGACGTGCCGCAGGCGGCGGCGTTGCAGGCCACCGCGTTGATCGTGAAGATCGTCTTGACGATCAGATTGCCGCCTGCGTCGCGCGTTTCGCCCTCGGTAAAGGTCCAGGAGGTGCAGCTCACGGCGACCATGAAGCCGCTGGTGGCGACAAAGTCGGTGAGTATCTGCGGGCCGGCATTGCAGACGCCATTGTTCAGGCGGTGGAACCCCCACTCGACGCCGCCGCGTGCCGCCAGATTGGCGCGCGCGCCCATCAGCCCCTGGCTGACGGTGGCCTGCTGGGTTCCCGACAGCCGCAAGAGCGCGGTGCACACGCCCGCCACGACGATCAGCAGGATCACCGCCGCGATGTAGGCAAAGCCGGACTGGCGCCGGCGCACGGTCATGGCGCCGCTCATGGCACGTTGCTCACATGGGCGCCGAGCGTCAGCGGCACCGATTCGCCGCCGTCGGTGAGCGTCAGCTGCAGCTGGATGAAGCCGCTCTGCTGGGTGGCGCCCTGGTTGGGATTGAAGGTGAATTCGCAGCGCGAGACCCGCCGCGCCACCACCGCGGCCCCCGCTGTCGCAGGGCAGGCCGCCCCAATGCCGGCAACGGAGAGCGGCCGTGCGACGCGCGACAGGGTGCCGCTATTGAGATCGCAGACATAGCTCACCGCCTGCTGCGCACCGGGCACCACCACAAAGCGGCCGCCTTCATACCCGAACGGGATCCGCAGCGCCGGCGTGACGGCAAGCCGGTGCGGGCCCATCCACGCGTCCGCTGCCGCCGGCTGACGGGTCGTCACCGTCTGGATGCTGGAGACGTTGATTCCACTGTAGATATCCCCGGGGTTCTGGTTGCCGATCACGACAAGGTCGCCCGCGACCGGCACCCTGGTAAATGGCGTCACCACGTCGAACTGCGTGGAGGCGGCGTCGTAGTCGAGGAAGGCATCGCCGCTGCGGCTGTTGGAGACGTCCGGGCCGGTACGATAGCGTCCGCCGTCGATGGTCGGCACCAGCTCCAGGCACTGCGCGCTGTGCAGCCTGAGCGAATTGGGCACCGCCGCGCGCACGTCGGTGACGATGCGGCGCAGCGCCGTATCGGCCGCATCGGTGAGCCCCGCGCGCCGGCCCACGTCCAGGTAGCCCTGGATCGTCGGTCCCAGCTGCATCGCCAGGATGCCGCCGATGGCGCCGATCAGCACGATCACCACCACCAGCTCGACCAGCGAGAAACCCTGCTGGCGCCTCATGGCCTGGTCCTCCAGCCGGTCAGCACCAGCTGCTCGGCGCCGTTGCTGACGGTGACCGTGACGCGCAGGACGTCGCCGGCCGGAATGTTGGTGAGCGTGACGCCGTTGACGTTCACACGCACGCTGACGTTATAGCCTGCCAGGCCGGGAACGGCGACGCCGTCGATGTCCTTGATGCCGGTACTCGTGTAACCATAGTTGGCGTCGTCGACCGGATCGAAATCGCGCACGTCGTTGAACTGGGCGCGGGTGGGGACGGGTACGTCGTTGGCCGCGAAGTCGAATGGCTTGAGCAGCACCTCTTCCATCATGCTCTCGCCGATCGTCAGCATCTGCTGCGCGATGACCGGGTCGGCGCTGGCGCGGTTGGCCTGGGTGAAGGCGCCCACCAGGCCGGCCAGCGCCGCACTGATGATGACGATCGCCACGATCAGCTCGATCAGGGTGACCCCGGCCATGCGCCTGCTATTCATATTGCACATAGCCGGTGCTGCCTTCGTAGCGGATGCGGCGGCTGGTGGCCGTGCCGAGCCGGATGAGGACCGTGCCGCTCACGGGCGCGATGCCGGCCAGATCCTGCGTGATCCTTCCGTCCGGCTGGAAGAACAGGGTGTGCTGGGTTGCCGTGACGCCGCGGGCGCTGGTGGCATACGTCTCGCCGTTCAGGGGCGTCGTGCAATCGGGGTCAACGATTTTCGGGGAGATGGTCAGGGTGACCGCCGTGCCGCCGACGGTGGCGCAGACCACCCGGCGCTTGGCGGCGGCCGCCTTCTGCGCGGTGCGCAACGCGCTCACCACCTCGTCGCCAAAAGCGGCGGCGTCCATGGAATTGTCGCCCATCAGGCGCGGCACGCCGATGGCGGCAATCACGCCGATCAGCACGATGACCACCACCAGCTCGACCATCGTGAAGCCGCCGGCGCGTTTGCATGCGGCGCCGTTCAATTGAACACCTCGCGCACGTGGATGATGCGGCGCTGTTCCGGCGAGGACACGCCGAAGGTGGCGCGGCCGGGCGGATCGGTACGGTTGCTCGCGTGGCAGGCGGTATTGAGCGGTTGCAGCCAGGGCGCGGCCGCGCCGCTGGTCACGGGCTTGCTGCCGGCGGCCACGACGCAGGAGGTATCGCGCGTGACGGTCGCGGCATTGAGGTTGACCGCGATGTCGGCCCAGCCCGGCCCGCCCGCGCTCACTTGCAGCGTCAGCGCGGCCTCGCCCTTGACCAGCTTGTACGGCGCGGCCAGAAAGGTTTTCGACACCGTCATGCCGGCCACGTTGGGCGTGACCGCAAACGCTTCCGGCCGAAGGATGGTGTAATCGTCCTCGTCGTTGCGCAGCCAGCTGCGGCCGGTCCAGTATTCGGCCGTTACGGGAATCGTCAGGGGCGTTTTCAGCCCCCCGAATCGGCTGCGCAGCCGTAGGCGTCCGCTGCGGACGACAGGTTTGGCTTCCTCGGCCGTCGTCGGCAGCGAGGAGCCGATATCCCAGGAAGCGGCCGGCGTCCTGGTGTGGACGTTGGCGGCGCGCAGGCGGATCTGGACCGGCGCGGCCGGGTAGGTCGCGAGGGTATAGACGGGGTCGATCTTGGCGACACCGTTCTGGAAGCTGCTCGCCGGGACGGTCAAGGGGGCCACTGCCGTACCCAGCGCCAGCGTCCCCGGTGCGGGCGTGCCGAATGCGGCTCCGTCCTTGTCGAGCGCCACCAGCGTGAAGGCCTCGCTCAGTCCTAGTCCGGTCGTATAGTTCTCGGTGATGATGCCCCCCACGTTCATGGCGGAGACTTCCAGCCCGAGGGGCTCGCCGGAATAATACGATTTGCGCCCGCCGGGCTGCGCGACCTTGAAATAGGCGGGAATGAACGGCCCCACGTTGCCCGAGCAGCCGGACGCCGCCAGGTCGGTGCTGCCGCCGGGAGCGAGCTCGCTGCCCAGGAAGTTGACCACGCTGGCCTTGAGGTCGATCTTGCCGACTTCCGACCACGCCGGCTTCGCGGTCGCCACGCCGTTCGAGAAGGTGAAGGCCGGCGTACTCAGGACGCCGTTTTCGCCTGCCTGGCCCCGGCAATCGATGTCCAGCGCGACCGTGTGGCTGGTGCCACCGGCGCTGGTGAGCTTCGCGGTATCGAAGTTCGGGGTGATCTCGCCGGCGGCGTTCCTGGCCCGCACGGCCAGGTCGAAGCTTGCGCCCGCGCGGATCGGGGCGGCCGGCTTGAGCAGCTCGAACGACTTGGGCGCGACGATGAAGCGGGTGCTGCCGGCAGCCGTCATGCCCTTGCCGCTGTCGGCGGTGGCGCTCAGCTCCACTTCGCCGGCATCGGGATAGACCAGCGTGAGCTGGTCCATCCCATTGGCGTCGAAATTGGTCTTGATGCTCGTGCCGGGTCCAGTACAGGCCAGCGCGGTGCCATTGAGGGTGAGCGCCTTGGTGCCGGTCGCCGGTTTGCTGTAGGTGCACTGGTAAGGAACGCTGTAGCTGACGTTGGAGAAGGCGGTGACGCAGGCCGTCTGGGTATCGTTCGCCTTGACTGCCCTGACCTTCAGGGTCGTGCTGTCGCCGGCCAGGTGGTGGGGCACATCGAGGATCAGCTTGGACCCGCCCAAAAACTCCATGGCGCAGCTGGCCGTATTCTTGGCAGTGTTGGTGCAGGTGTCGGCCCAGAGCGACGCAGGATTGGCGGCGGAGATGGCCAGCGCCACCGCTCCGGTCGGGATGCGCATTGCGCTCACCACGGCGGTCGAGGCGTTGACCGGGATGGAAAACGCCGTCCCGAAGGGGCCCAGGGTAGCGTTGACGCCGGCCGTATAGTGCGGCGCCGTGCAGGTGGCGTTTGCGCAGGCCAGGATGGTGACCTGTTCCGGCACGCAGGTGTCGCCGACGCCATCGTGCGTGATCTGGAAATGGTGCGGGCCCTTGGGAAGCGGGCCGTCGCAACGCGGTCCGTTCGCGCTGTTGAGCGGATAGCCGCTGTTGTTGGTCACGCAGTCGCACTTGTCCTTGGCCGTGCCGTTCTTGCAGGTGATACGGCCAAGTACCCGCCCTGTCCATTCGAGCGTCGCATAGTTCACGCTGGCGTTGCCATTGATGGTAGCGCTGGATGACTGCAGCAGCAGGTCGCCTGTATCGACATTGCCGCCGACGCTCGCGCTGGAACCCAGCGTCAGCTTGGTGCTGGCGATGATATTGCCGTTGACCTTGGCGCCGGAAGCAAGCAGTTCAGTGGTCGGCGCCGTGACGTTTCCCGTGACCGTCCCGGACGACCCCAGGCTGAATCTGCTGCTCGCGGTGACGCTCCCGCCGATCGTCACCGACGGGCCGGCATTGACCACGGTGCCGCTGACGTCGCCGTAGATTCTCGATCCGTAGGAAATCGTGACCAGGCCGGTCGAGGTCAGCGAACCGTTGACCGTCACATTCGAGGTGCCGAGCTGCACGCCCCCGGCTTTCACATCGGCACTGATGGTCTGCGTCACGTTGCCCATGTAAAAAGTCCCGCCAACCTCGATACTGCCACCCAGGACGTCGAGATTGTTCGCTTTCATGTCGGCGACGCTGAGCGACCCGGTGGTAATGAACCTGGCCGTATCGACCATCACCAGCCCCTGGTTGAACCCGAAGGTGAAGCTGCCGTTGATCCTGAGGGTGTAGCCGGCGGCGACATAGATCGTGTCGTTGCCGTTCATGCCGGGTGTGGGGCAGCTGTATTCCTTAGCCACCAGGGTGCAGCCGCCAATGTTCCGGCCATCGAAGGCGAAGGTCGCCGCCTGCAAGGGCGCACTCCCCAGCAGCCCCGCCAGCGCAATGACGAGCGCCGGCAGCCACTGCCCGAAGGCGCGGCGGCGGGGCAGGTGGGTGCGGGCTAACAGGAGCGCGAACAGGGACGGGAAGGACAAGGTGGCGGCCGGCGTCAAAGCATCAATGCCGAAAGTTTGCCCCAGTTACCTTGACCCGACAACGGATTTTTCGCTCAGGCAACGCTTTTCTCTGCATGCGGGCCACGCCGACCCACTTGGCTTGTCATCATGTCAGGCCGCGATGGCTTGCTCGCCCGCCGCCGTGATGCCCAGGTGGCGGTTCACCGCGGACAGCACCGCGCGGAACGAGGCCGTCAGAATATTGCTGTCGATGCCGACGCCAAACAGGGTCTGGCCGCTGCCCACGCGCAGCTCGACATAACAGGCGGCGCGCGCATCGGCGCCGCGGCCGATCGCGTGCTCGTGATAATCCATCAGGCGAATGTCCAGGCCCAGCGCCTTCACAAACGCGTCGATCGGGCCATTGCCTTCGCCGTGGCAGGCCTGCGCCACGCCATGGCGCGACACGGTCAGGTCGATCTGCACGCCGTGCTGGCTGTCCTCGGTCATGCGGTGCGATACATAATTGAATGGCGAATCCTGCTCCAGGTATTCCTGCGAAAACAGCGCATGGATGCTGGATGCCGCAATCTCGCGGCCGGTTTCGTCGGCCATGCGCTGCACCGCGCGCGAGAATTCGATCTGCAGGCGGCGCGGCAGCTCCAGGCCGTATTCCTGCGCCAGCAAATAGGCCATGCCGCCCTTGCCGGACTGGCTGTTGACGCGGATGACGGCGTCGTAGCTGCGTCCCAGGTCGGCCGGGTCGATCGGCAAATAGGGCACTTCCCAGATCCCGTCCTTGTCCTGCTTGGCGAAGCCTTTTTTAATCGCATCCTGGTGCGAGCCCGAGAAGGCGGTAAAGACCAGGTCGCCCGCATACGGATGGCGCGGGTGCACGGGCAGCTGGTTGCATTCCTCCACCAGCTGGCGCACGGCGTCGATGTCCGAGAAATCCAGGCCCGGGTCGATGCCCTGGGTGTACAGGTTCATGGCCAGCGTCACCAGGTCGACGTTGCCGGTGCGCTCGCCATTGCCGAACAGGCAGCCCTCGACGCGGTCGGCGCCGGCCATCACGGCCAGTTCCGCCGCCGCCACGGCCGTGCCGCGGTCGTTGTGCGGGTGCACGCTGATGACCAGCGACTCGCGCCGCTCGAGGTGGCGGCACATCCACTCGATCTGGTCGGCGTAGACGTTGGGCGTGCTCGCTTCCACCGTGGAGGGCAGGTTGACGATCATGGGATTCTGCGGGGTCGGCTGCCACACGCCGCTGACGGCATCGACGATCTGCTTGGAGAAATCGAGCTCGGTGGTCGAGAAGGATTCCGGCGAATATTCGAGGCCCCACCGGGTTTGCGGGTGCTGCGCCACCAGTTCCTTGATGAGCTGCGTGCCCTTGACGGCGATCTGCACGATCTCGTCGCGTTCCATGCCGAACACCACGCGGCGGAACACCGGCGCCACCGAATTGTAGACGTGGACGATGGCGCGCCTGGCGCCCACCGCGGACTCCACCGTACGCCGGATCAGCTCATCGCGCGCCTGGGTCAGCACGATGATGGTGACATCGTCCGGAATATGCTTGTCTTCGACCAGCATGCGCACGAAATCGAAATCGGCCTGCGAGGCCGACGGGAAGCCGACTTCGATTTCCTTGATGCCGACTTTCACCAGCATCTGGAAGAAGCGCAGCTTCTTCTCCGGGCTCATCGGCTCGATCAGCGCCTGGTTGCCGTCGCGCAAGTCGGTGCTCATCCAGACCGGCGGGCGGGTGATGGCGCGGGACGGCCACTGGCGGTCGGTGAGGGGAACGGCAGGGAAGGGACGGTATTTGGCGGCGGGGTTCTTCAGCATGATCGTTGCTCCTGGTGCAATTTGTCTCTGGGCCCGGTGAGGGCGGAATGCGGCGGGAGGCTGCCGGGCGGGCCGCGAACGCTAGGCCCGGCAACCGGTCGGTAGCTTTAGGGTCAACTGCGTGATGGAGAACGATGCTGCTGGGGAAGGAATCTTGGACATCGGGTCGAACTTTCCTGGACTACGTGCTGCTTGCTTGGCCGGCCTGGGCCGGGACCTACGGCGTGATTCACGCGCGTAGTAGCAGGGCGGCCAGCGCTAGCGCGCCGGCGGCAGGTAGGGAAGTCGACAGATGCAGGTGGAAGGACATGTCACTGAATGTAAAAGACGACAGAAGGGCGTGTCAAGCGAAAAATTGTGCGCTGCGGTAAACCACAACACCCGCCCAGCCACCGCACGGGTTGGTTCCATGCGAAGTCCGGAAATCGCGCTTCAGGACGACCTCGATCAACCCCTCTTTCTGCACCGCACGATGTTTACTGGTATACTGTGCTTTCCCTGTCGATGAAGCAGCAGCGCTTCCCGGCACCAACCCGGTCACGTACCAGCACACTGCGACACCGCACTGCGATACGCCACCGCCCAAGCCTCCGCTCCTTCCCAGGTTGCGCGCTTCCGTTTCCAGCCCTGGCTCCCGGTCAGGCCAGCACCAATCGCCGCCTTCGTGACATGTCTGGCGGTGCGACCGAAATACAACGAACCCGCGCGCCGCCCGGGCCGTAACGCACGCTTTAGGAGAACCAGCATGGCAAAAGAAGAACTGATTGAAATGAACGGCCTCGTGTCCGAAATCCTGCCGGAAATGCGTTTCCGCGTCGACCTCGACAACGGCCACAAGCTGATCGCTTATACCTCGGGCCGCATGAAGAAAAACCACATCCGCATCCTGGCGGGTGACCGTGTCACGCTCGAGCTGTCGCCGTACGACCTGAACAAGGGCCGTATCGTGTTCCGCCACATCGAAACCCGCGGTCCTTCGACCGGCGGTGGCCAGCGCCCGGCACCACGCCGCCGCTGATCCCAGCAGGCGCCGGTCTTGTCCTTTTCAGGACGGACCGGCGGATCGTGTTGGCCCCTGTGCCAATAGTGCGGTTGCGCGGCGTGAACAGCCTTACAATGTGTTCACAAAACGACAACTCCCGGACGATCCATGGCCCATATCCATCCTGCCGGCTGGCGCGAAATGTCCGTCACCGGTTCTGCCGCACGTGAGATCGAAACCCTCACCCTCCTCGACAAGCGGCTGTCGGATGCACCCTACGAGATCTACCACGGCGTCCACTGGACCAATGTCGAGCACGGCTTTTCGGCCTATGGCGACATCGATTTCATCATTGTCGCGCCCAACGGCAGGGTCCTGCTCATCGAGCAGATCGCCGGCTTCCTGAACGAATCCCCCGACGGGCTGGTGAAGAACTACCAGGGCAAGCCGCGCAAGATCCGCCAGCAGATCCTGCACAGCATCGAAGGCTTCTCCAAGCGCTACCAGGGCCAGCTGTCGATCGACTACCTGCTGTACTGCCCCGACTACATCGTGCGCGACCCGGTTCAAGCCGGCATCGATCCCAGCCACATC
Organism: Telluria sp. ZT3P39; assembly: GCF_059685935.1. Classification (NCBI taxonomy): domain Bacteria; kingdom Pseudomonadati; phylum Pseudomonadota; class Betaproteobacteria; order Burkholderiales; family Oxalobacteraceae; genus Telluria; species Telluria sp. ZT3P39. The sequence goes on along the minus strand of NZ_JCASIH010000005.1, from coordinate 67,294 downwards.
ATCGACGCCACCAACAAGGGCAGGCTGGGCGCAGTCATCCGCGAAATCCTGCCCATCACCCCGCGCACCGAAGAATTCGACAAGGTCGCGCGCTACCTCGGCGACACCCTGAGCCTGCGGCCCGACCCGAGCTCGATGATCGGCTGTGCCACCCAGATGGTCACCCGCCTGTCCGGCGGCCTGGCCACCTGGGCGCGCCGGCTCGATTTTTCTCCTTTCCGCCTGCGCGTGATGGGCACCGCAGGCAGCGGCAAGACCCAGCTGGCGCTGGCCGAATACACCGCCGCGCTCGATGCCGGCCTGCGCCCGCTGTATGTCTGCTTCAACCGCCCGCTGGCCGACCACATCGGGCGCCTGGTGCCGAACGGCGGGCGCGTGGCCAACTTCCACGAGCTGTGCGACGCCTGGCTGCGCGCCCAGGGCAAGACGCCCGACTACGCCTCGCCCGAGGTCTGGGCCGAGATCGAAGGCTCGCTGGTGGCGGCCAAGCTGCCCGAGACCTGGCAATACGATGTGGTGATCATCGACGAAGGCCAGGATTTCTCCACCATGTGGCGCGACATCGTGCTGCGCATGCTCAAAGAGAATGGCCGCGCCATCTGGCTCGAAGACCCGGACCAGAACCTGTACGACAAGGCCTCGGTGCCGCTCCCTGGCTGGGTGGTGCTGCACTCGAACACCAACTACCGCAGCCCGCGCCAGATCGTGCAGATGCTCACCTCAATCGGCGCGGTCAGCCAGCCGGTGGAGGCGGGCAGCCCGTTCAAGGGCGCTGACATCGAAGAAATGACCTACCCCGAGGGCGATGTCGATGCCATGCTGGCCGCGACCCGGCGCGCCGTCACCTCCTGCCTGGCGGCCGGCTTCGGGCGCCAGGACATCGCCATCTGCTCCTTCCGCGGCCGCGAAAAATCCAGCATCCTCAAGCTCGACAAACTGAGCGACGCCCACACGCTGCGCTCCTTCACCGGCGAATACGATTTGTTCGGCAACCCGGTGTTCCGCGAAGGCGGCCTGCTGGCCGAATCGGTCTACCGTTTCAAAGGGCAGTCGGCGCCGGCGCTCATCTTCACCGAGATCGACTTCGAGGAGATGGACGAGCTCACCCTGCGCAAGCTGTTTGTCGGCATGACGCGCGCGCGGCTGAAGCTGGTGCTGGTGATGAGCGAGCGGGCCTCGGTGCAGTTCCTCGACCGGATGGATGCGGCGGACTTCGCCGATTGATCAGCGCGAACCCGGAGTTTATGCAGGCGCCATGCGGATTCAAGCATCGCGCCGGCCGGGGCGTGCTAGCATTTTGCTCATCGAATCCGGGAGACGAACAGATGAAACAGCAGGCCGTGGAAAACGCTGGACGCAGGCGCCTCACGTTATTGGGCGCGTCGGCATTGATGGTGTTGCTGGCGGCCTGCGGCGACCATCCGCCCAAGGACAAACCCGACGACGACACCCCGCCCCCGCCGCCTGCGGCCATCACGCTCGTCGCCGGCGACGCAACTAGCTCCGGCAGCAGGGATGCCAGCGGCGCCACCGCGCGCTTCAATGCGCCGCACGGCATCACCATCGATTCCGCAGGCAACCTGTATGTGGCAGACCGGGGCAATTTCACGATCCGCAAGATCACGCCTGCGGGCGTCGTCACGACGCTGGCCGGCTCCGCAGGAAACAGCGAATTCATCAACGGCGTCGGCGGCACCGCCCGCTTCACCAATCCGCTGGCGATCACCATCGGCCCCGGCAACCTGCTGTATGTCGGCGACAACCGCCTGGTGCGCAGGATCGGCACGGCCGCCCAGGTCGAGACCGTGCTGGAGATACCGCTAGGGATCAGCGGGGACAGCCGCAGCGCCCCCTTGCTCGACATCGGCGGCATTGCCGTCGACTCAAAGGGCGACCTCATCGTGACCAACGGCCACAGCACCCGCCGCGTCGCATCGAATGGCGCGACCGTGATCCTGGAAGGCACACCGGTCCTGAACGTGTCCGGCACCAGGACCTTCGTGCAGCGCGGGGTGGCGGTCGACGCCGGCAACAACGTCTATGTGCTGACCCTGGACCGGACCATCAGCAAGACCAGCGGCTCCAATACCCTGGCGCGGCTGGCCGGTTCGCCCGACCAGCGCGGCTTTGCCGACGCCACGGGCGCGGCGGCCAGATTCGAAGACGTGGTGGCGCTCACCAATGACCCGCAGGGCAACGTGTACGCCGCGGACAACATCAACAACCTGGTGCGCAAAATCACCCCTGCCGGCGTTGTGACGACGGTTGCCGGCACGCTCAAGGCCACCACGCTGGCGACCGGCGCCTTGCCCGGCAGCCTGCCGAACATCCGCGGCATCACCACCGATGGCAAGGGCTACCTGTACGCCACCACCGGGAACGCCGTCATCAAGATCAAGCTGCCCTGAACGGGCGCGCCGGCAGCCAGAAGCTCAGTGGCCGATGGCCGCCGTCGCCACCCCCTGCGCCACGCTCGATTTGCTGGTGGTCGTGGTCAGCGCAAACAGCGGCTTGCGTTCGGACTTGTCGGTGCTCCACTCATAAGCAACGGTCTGCTTGACCCCGTCCGTCCCCGGCTCCGAGGTGTTGCGCTTGCGCTCGCTGTGGAACGGCGCCGGCGCCTTGCCCACCACCTTCTCGAACAGTTGCTGCGCCACCGTGGCCGGCACCGTCTTCGCGTACAGCGCGCACAGATTCTTGTCGGCGTGGACCACCAGCACGAACTGCCCGTGCCGGCTCGGCATGACCCAGGCGCCACCTTTCGCGCCCTGCAGGAACATCGCCGCCTTCTCCGCTGGCAGCTGCGGCAAGGCCTTGAGCTGCTTGCGCAGGCCGTCGAAGTCGTGCAGGTACTTGAGGCAGTGCGACGAATAGATGTCCATGAAGGCGGCAGCCTGCTGTTCGGGCGCCGCGATGGCGGTTGAAGTTAGCAAGATGGTCCCTCCGAGTGTGATGGCGGCCTGGCGAAGAAGTCGCATGGAAGCGTGCTCCGGCTGGTTGCGGGGAGGTCCTACTATAACAACCTGGTCATCAAAACCTGGCTTGCCCGAAGGAATTGAACACAGCATCGGAGGGCGCATGTCACCTGCTTACAAGAAGGAAGCTGTTCCGCTGCAGAAGATCCGTCGCTACCTCGAGCCGGGGCCGATCGTGCTGGTCAGCTCGGCTTGGCGCGGCCAGCGCAACATCATGACGATGGGCTGGCACACGGTGATGGAATTCTCGCCCTCGCTCGTGGGCTGCGTGATCTCCGCAAGTAACCACAGTTTCGAACTGATCCGGCAAAGCCGAGAATGCGTCATCAACCTGCCGACGACGGCGCTGATCGATGCCGTGGTCGGCATCGGCACCACGACCGGCAGCGAGATCGACAAGTTCGAGCGCTTTGGCTTGACGCCGGAAGTGGTGGAGGGCGTCGGGGCGCCGGCCATTCGCGAATGCCATGCGCAGTTCGCTTGCCGCCTGCATGACGACAGCCTGATTGATAAGTACAACTTCTTCATCTGGGAAGTGGTCGCGGCGCGGGCAGCGAAGTCGCCGAGGCATCCGGAGACGCTGCATTACACCGGCGAAGGCGTGTTCATGGTGGCGGGGAAGGTGATCAGCCGGCGATCGAAGGGCTTGCTGGCCATGGAACCGGGCTGAATCCTGCCTGCATTTTTCGTCGGCGCAATCGTGCACACCCCCTGTGCATCGGTGCGCTGATTGTTCGCTTGGACTATGTTCTTACCTCAACTATTCTGATTTCAGCCACGTGAGAACGATGGCTGGATCGTCGCACGACGACTCCCCGATAACGACAACAACGGAGACGGAATGAAAGTTCAACACGGAGCCTTCACGGGGCTTGCCGCCCTGGTGATCAGCCTGCTCGCAACAAACGCCCACGCAGCGGTAGTCGCCCTGCCGAAATACAACGTCAGCGTCAACGAGGTGTCGGTCTCCGGCTTCTCCTCCGGCGCCCACATGGCGGCGCAGATGCACTTCGCCTATTCGAAGACGGTGAAGAAGGGCGCCGGCATCATCGCCGGCGGCCCGGTCTACTGCTCGCAGGGCAGTGTCTCCATCTCGGTCGGCCCGTGCATGCTCAACACCGCCTCGCGCAACCTGCCTTACCTGCTGTCGGTGGTGAACACCTGGTCGGGTAATGGCTATATCGACCCGACCAGCAACATGGCGGCGTCGAAGGTGTATTTGCTGTCCGGGACGATCGATTCGACGGTGAAGCAGCCGGTGATGAACGACTTGCACACGATGTATGGCAACTATCTCCCTGCGGCAAATATTACTTACAAGAATAACCTCACAGCCGAACATTCCATCCCGACCGACTTTTTCGGCAGCGGCTGCAGCGTCAACGGCTCGCCGTACGTCAATAACTGCAACTTCGATACCGCGGGCGAGATCCTCAAATGGATTTACGGGCCCTTGAGCGCGAAGAACGTCAGCACCCTGAGCGGCACTTTCATCAACTTCGACCAAGCCGCCTTCTGGGGTAACCGCAACCCGAACACGCACGGGATGGCGAGCAGCGGCTATGCCTACGTGCCCGCTGCTTGCGCCGCAGGACAATCCTGCCGCCTGCACGTGGCCTTCCACGGCTGCATGCAGAACGTCGCGGCCGTCGGCACCGCCTTCTACCAGAATGCCGGCTACAACCGCTGGGCCGATACGAACAAGATCGTCGTCTTGTATCCGCAGGCGACGACGACTTTCAATAATCCGGGCAGCTGCTGGGATTGGTGGGGGCATGACGACGTGAACTTCCCGGCCAAAAGCGGCGGGCAGATGGTGGCGATCAAGACCATGATCGACAAGATCGTCGGGGGGAATGTAGCGGCGCCGTTCACGTGCAGCTCCTGGTACACCAGTAACTACTCGCATGTGGCAGCGGGGCGGGCATACATCGGCGGGGATGGGCAGGTGTATGCGGTGAATTCGAATCAGTATTTGGGGTATTACATGACGACGGCGTATACGGATGTGAGGAGGACTTCCGCAGGGTATTACGCTTACGGGACGTGTTCGTAAGCAATTAATGCGTCGAACGAGAGTCACGTAAGCTTGGCTCTCGTTTGAGCTTGGCATCGTCGAACTAGCCGAAGAGAGCCTCAAGGAACGTATCTCACAACAGCAGAATATCTTTCCCTCTATCAACGTTCATTTGATAGCATCTTGAAATGAACGATTTCCCCGCTTACGGAGTCACGCCTCCACGAATCCGCCGTCGCCAAACCTTGGCCCTTGTACTGTTAGTCGTCACCGGCGTCATCAACTACCTTGACCGCGCTACCCTCGCGGTCGCTAACGAGTACATCCGCGCCGACCTTGAACTCTCGCTCGGCCAAATGGGCCTGCTGCTGTCCGCCTTCTCATGGAGTTACGCGTTGTGCCAACTGCCCGTAGGCGCGCTAGTTGACAAAATCGGACCGCGCTGGTTGCTCGGCATTGGCCTCGTAGTGTGGTCGCTGGCGCAAGCGGCAGGGGGCCTTGTGTCGACCTTCGGTTGGTTCGTGATCGCGCGTATCGTGCTCGGTATCGGTGAGGCGCCACAGTTTCCGGCGGCAGCAAGGATTGTCAGTAACTGGTTCCCATTGCGCGCACGTGGCACGCCTACAGGTATCTATAATTCGGCGTCGCCGCTAGGCGTCGCACTTGCACCGCTGCTTTTGTCACCGCTAATCCTTGCAACGAGCTGGCACTGGGCGTTCTTTATAACGGGCGGGATGGGTCTGGTCGCAGCAATCGTTTGGGTCACGCTCTACCGCGATCCGGTCCGCGGGCAGATGTCGGATGCCGAGCGTGCCTATCTCGACGAGGGCCAGTCAACCGAGGCTGCGCCGAAAACGAGCTCCGCAACTTGGCGCGCGCTGTTTCGATATCGCGCCACCTGGGGCATGCTGCTCGGCTTTTTCGGCTCGGTCTATCTGAACTGGGTCTACCTGACCTGGTTGCCAGGCTACCTTCGTACCGAGCGCCATATGGATTTGGCATACGCAGGTGTAGCGGCCTCTATCCCCTTCATGTGCGGCTTCGCAGGCGCGTTAATAGCTGGCTGGGCTTCCGATCGTGTGACACGCAATGCAGTCTCGCCCGTGTCGAGTCGTCGGAAGGCGGTAGTAACGTCCATGTTGGGCATGGTGGCCTTTACGATCCCGGCTGCACTTGTCGAGAGCAATACTGTGGCTATCGCCTGCATCTCGGTTGTCATTTTCCTAGCCAATGCTTCGTCGGCCTGCTCATGGTCGCTCGCCACGGCAGTAGCGCCGCGCAGCCGCATTGCTTCACTGGGGGCGATCCAGAACTTCGGCGGCTTCCTCGGTGGCGCGCTTGCACCGATCCTGACTGGCTATATCGCGCAGACATGGTCCTTCGTTCCAGCCTTACTGACAGGCGCTGGGATCTGCTTCATCAGTGCGATGTTTTATCAGTTCCTGGTCGTCAGGCCGATTCCAGAACAGGACTGAGCTGCGCTTCGTAGACCGTGCGTTCAAATGACTGCAGCAAATCACTTGTGGAATCTATGCCATTTTCTTGGACACGATACTTCTCCCAAAAGGTCTCTTCGTCCAGGTAGCATTCGAAAGCAGCCAGCTCGAGCGGCAATGGAGCAGCATATAGTCCCACTCCCTGCTTGGCCCTGACGGCGCTTCGCAGGTAAGAAAGAGGATCGGCGTGTATTTCGTATAGTGCGCGAAAGTGGCTTGTCGAGCGGCCGTGCTGGCACGCGGCTTGGCTGGCAGGTGGCACTTCAAAATATTGAAGAAGCACGTCGCTACCGAGTGAAAAATACAGCAGGCGATTGATGAACGAATCGCGCACTAGATTTGTCGCGAGCGCTATCTCATCAACGCGTTCAGCAGTAGTGGAATCGAGCTGGACGTTGATTTGCGAGCAGCCTAGCCGCTTGAGTGAGCGGGCAACGAAGCGCCTGATGAACACCGGCAGATGCTTGCCTTGAAGGTCATTCTCGAGGTGTGGGAGCTCGCGGTCGATCAGATGGTTGAGGAATGAGTCCCTCTTCATATGCAAATCATCGAGCTTGGATTCAAACTCGTGAAGAAGCGGCGTGAATTTTTAGCGTAACCTTGCGCCTCATTTCGGAACCTCTCCTGACTGGACTAAATGCGTAATCGCCTTCACGTCCGCGTCCTTGGTCGCAACATTCCGAGGAGTGGCTCCGGGCTTGGGTGGTTCCCCCGATGAGCCGATGACTGGCGTTGCACCATTTTCAATGGCAGTCGGCGGGAAGCACTCAAATACGCGGGCAATGTGCTTCAAGTTGCGTTGACAAGGGCGTACTGCCTCACCGGCACGCCGAGTACTTCGCCCGTGATGTTCGAAACTCATCCTTCATGACGTAGACGTCTGGCCGGTGCTTCGTGGTTCTGCTGTTCAACTGTCTTTCCAGTCCCGAATGATCCGGGCCAGATCGGCGCGCGTTATTTTGCGTGCTTTAAGTACTCGGACTAGATCGTCCTGGGAAAGAATGGACTGTTTCAAAATGGTTGAGACATCCTCCGTACCTATCGGATAGAGCCAGAGAGATTCGGTCGGCGCACCGACTGGGACCGGAGTTGCGGGTAATTTTCCCTTAGCAAAAACCTGAACAGTGTAGAGCTGATGCCCTTCTGAAAACCCCTTCTCCAACTGCAGCACTGTGTTGGTGGGAATCATGTAATAGGATTCGCCCTTGGTCGACGAAATCAGCATCGGTTCGTTCAGGCGATATATGGCTTTATCAGCCACGACCTGATTCCAGTGGTACGCAAGCACACCTCCCACCGCTAGGGGCAAGAGCACAGTGATTAGCTTTATTAGCTTAGGTCTTATTGCAGTCCAAATGGTCGATCAAATGACATTATTCAAGCGTCTCGTCAATTGCAACTTGAGCAAGCGCAAAGCGTTGGGTTCGCTACACACCCGAAATAAATTGATTGTCTGAGGTCTCTCTACATTCTGCACACTTCTACTCGGCCCAGGGTGATCCTGCTCCGATCATCTCTTTTTCAGTCGGGACATGTGACATTCGGAGTTTTAATCAACAAAATTTACTTGTAAGTAATTTTGCTGATTAGAAGCCCTTGGTAGGTACTGGTAGGGCAGCGTTTGTGGTAGATTAACTACTGTGTATTTTTACAGTAGTTTGAGTTGCCCGAACTGGCGGAATCCACCAGTTCGAGTTAAACTGTCACCATGAATGCCATATCTAAACTTAGTCGAGGAGCGTCCGTCCATTTCTCGGGCCACGAGACATTTCCCTTGCGTCAAATGTGGCTCAAGAAGTTGTTCGACCAAGCGAGTGACGGGTTGATCTCTAAGTCGACTTTTTCCCACGAACAGTCCATTGCAGATTTCGGCGTAGGCAAGAACATGGTGGCATCAATCCGCCATTGGGCCTTAGCTTGCGGCGTGATGTTCGAGGATGGCGACAGTTTCCGCATTCGAGGCCTTGCTGAGGAGATACTGAATGATGGCGGGCTCGATCCCTACGCTGAGAGCCCATCGACAGCTTGGCTTGCCCATTGGCAACTCGCGGGCCGCTGCTTTCGCTCGACGACGTGGCATTGGTTGTTCAATCATGTGACGGCTCCGACCTTCACCCGCCAAGAACTAGAAGATCCTTTAGCCCGCTATGCGCGCGAGATAGACCCGAAACATCGGTTGTCGGCCTCGACGATCTCGCGGGATTTGGAGACGTGCCTTCGCAGTTACGCGCCGCGTGCCGCGGGCGGCTCTCCTGAGGATTTCGCTGAGCCACTCTTGGGCGAGTTGGGCCTTTTGCAAGAGGTCCATAAGGGCCAATACGCTTTTCGGCGCGGCCCAAAGGCCTCGCTTCACAACGGCATCTTCGCCTATGCCTTAATCGACTTTTGGAATCGAGCAGCCGAGGGGCAAAGCTCGCTGGCCTTCGAAGCCGTGGCTTACGCGGAGGGCTCGCCAGGACGGGTCTTCAAGCTCGACGAGGAGTCAATCGCCCAACGACTGATTACTCTCTCGGACTTCACGGGACGCAAGGTCGAATGGACCGATTCGGCTGGCCTTCGCCAAATTCACCGCAAGGATCTGTCTAAGGAAGACGTGAAAAACATGATTAGGCGCGCCTATGACTGATCAAAAGCGAGAGGCGCTTTCGGACATCGTCCAGATTTCGCACCAATACCAGCGCTCCATCCGCGTCGACGCCGACATTGGCCGCGCCGACGCGCTTGCCGGTTACATCTGCCACGCGACTGCTTCTTCCGTAGTCGATGGCATGTGCAGGCAGCTCTCCAGCACCAACCAACGATGCTTTACCTGGACGGGACCGTTCGGAGGGGGCAAGAGCTCATTAGCCGTCGCCTTGGCAAGTGTGCTGCATCCCGACAAGAATCTTCGGGCAAAAGCGCGTGAAGCCTTGCGCCTGGATTCCAAGCCCTCTTTCGATAAGGCGTTCCCGGTCCACAAAGGCTGGCTGCTCGTCCCGACCGTTGGTCGGCGTGGCAGCGTCGTGGCAGAGCTGCATGCCGCGCTGCGCCGCGCGCGGGGAAAAACTGTCGATGGTCGCAGCAAGCCGAATGCACAAGCGCTAATCGCAGAGCTTCTCGAAGAGGCTAGAACTCGCCCGCATGATGGCGTGCTAGTTATCATCGACGAGATGGGCAAGTTCTTGGAAGCCTCCGCCCTAGGCTCCGGTGATGACGTCTACTTCTTCCAAGAGCTTGCCGAGGCGGCCGCTCGTTCCGAAGGGCGCTTAGTGGTCGTAGGCGTGCTGCATCAGTCCTTCGCGCAGTATTCGGCCCGCCTGGGCATCGATACTCGCGACGACTGGGCAAAGATCCAGGGCCGCTACGTTGATCTTCCGTTCGTCGCCGCGAGCGACGAAGTCGTCGAGCTCATTGGCCGTGCGATCGAGGCCAAGGAGCGCCCGTCTTGGATGCGCGACGCGTCTAATACTATCGCTGAGGCGATTCGTTCGCGCCGCCCCGCAGTGGGGCAGCACTTCGCCCAGTCTCTGGAGGCCTGCTGGCCGCTGCACCCGGCCATGGCCGCGCTGCTTGGCCCGATTTCCAAGCGACAATTTGGACAAAACGAGCGCAGCACGTTCGGCTTCTTGTCATCAGTAGAGCCGTATGGCTTCCGTTCCTATCTGAACTCAACGCTCAAGAGCGAAGCGAGCTGGTATCGTCCGAGCGACTACTGGGACTACCTGCGATCGAACTTGGAACCGGCGATCCTTGCTTCTCCCGATGGGCATCGCTGGTCGCAGGCCGTCGAAGCAGTCGAGCGAGCCGAGGCCAAGACGGGCGACGCGTTGCTCGTGTCGCTGATCAAGAACATCGCAGTGATTGATTTGTTCCGCAACGGCTCCGGCCTGGTGGCCGACCCTGCCGTGATTGGCGCCCTTTTTTACGACAAGACGCACGAGGAACTCGCCGCCGCGCTGGAAAAGCTCAGCTCGCTTAAGGTCGTATTATTTAAGAGCTATACCGGCGCTTGGTCGGTGTTCGAGGGCAGCGACTTTGACATCGATGCAGCTATCGCCCAAGCCATGGCTGCCTCGCCTGGCATTGATTACGTCTGGCTTGCGCAGCTCATGGGCCTGCATCCAGTAGTGGCCAAACGTCATTATCACGAGACGGGCACCATGCGCTGGATGGAGCTCTCGCTCTGCAGCATCGAGCAGGCCGAAAAACTAGCCACTAACTTTCAACCTAAAAGGGGCGAGTTTGGGGCATTTATTTTGGCTCTCCCCAGCAAGGGAATGAGTCAGCGAGACGCAAGCGTTCGAGCGGCGAATTGCTCAAGGCTTCGCCCTTGGCCTGTGATGGTAGGCATCCCTACTAACCATGCTCGCATTACCGAGCTCGCTGCTGAGCTGGTGGCGTTGGAGCAAGTCAAAGAGAGGCATGAACTTTCCGGCGACGCTGTCGCCCGTCGCGAGGTCTACGCGCGGTTGGCGGCGACGCGGGCCGACCTTGAGGACCAACTGCAAGCTGCTATGTCCCGAGCAAAGTGGCATAAGGGCGAGCATCAGATAGTAGAGCCAGGAGGGAAGCTCTCCCCCGAGGCGTCCCTACTCGCCGACGACCTTTTCGTGGATGCGCCCCGAGTTTGGAGCGAGCTAGTCAACCGCGACAGTGTCTCGAGCAACAGCGTGAAGGCCCGTCGCGAGCTTCTGCACGCGATGATTAACGCTGAAGGCCAAGAGGCTCTGGGTTTCGAAGGCTTCCCGGCCGAGCGCGGCCTCTATGAAACGCTGTTAAAAAGCACACAGCTACATCGCCAAGACGCCTCAGGTGCGTGGCGTTGCATGCCTCCCGGTGATGGTTTCGCCGAGGACTTCGTACCGCTTTGGAAGACCACTCGCGCGCTCTTTTCCGACGTCAATTCCCGTGTAGGAGCACATGAAATCTACGCGCAGTGGAGCGAGCCTCGCTTCGGCATGAAGCGGGGCATTCAGCCGGTGGTCCTCACGGCCTTTCTGCTTGCCCACAAGGCCAACATCGCCGTTTATAAGGATGGGATGTTCGTGCCGCGGCTTACCGACTTCGACATCGACGAGTGCCTGCAAGACCCTCACCGGTTCTCGCTGCGTTGGGTGGCTATCGATGAGGACAAGAGTCGGATCCTCGAAGGCATCTCCAAACTCTTGACTGAGATTGGCGAAAACGCTGGCGCCACCGACCCGCTTGAAGCTGCCCGTGGCCTGGTGGCGATGGTATTCAACTTGCCCGAGTGGGCCCGGCGCACCTCGCGGCTGGGTCAGATAGCCAAGGACATGCGCGACATGCTTCTCAAGGCCAGCGATCCGCACAAGGTCCTGTTCGTCGACTTAGCTTCGCTCTTGGATGCAGTGGACGGCAAGTCATACGTAAAGGCGTTGCGCGCGCCACTGCAAGAGCTCGCCGGCGCCTACGGGAAGATGCTCGCCGAAGTCGAAGCCAAGATGCTTTCCGCTCTCGATGCGAGCCGCGATGACCTCAATGCATTACGAGCGCGCGCCCGCTCGGTCTCCGGCATCTCGGGCGACCTACAAATGGATGGCTTCGCCACGCGCCTTGCCAACTTCGATGGCTCGCGAACCTCGCTCGAAAGTATCCTCAGCATGGCTGCCGAAAGGCCGCCGCGCGACTGGGTGGATCGCCATATCGACGCGGCCATCTTGGAGCTCGCCAAATCCGCGAGGCGCTTCCGCGAGGCTGAGGCCTACGTGGCCGTGCAAGGCAGGCAGGAGCACAGCGAGGCCATTGCCCTGGTCATCGGCACAGGCTCGAACACCACGACGATCTCACGCTCCTTCGCAATATCGGACCGCCATCGCCAAACGGTGGAAACCAAGGCGCATGAGATCGCTTTAATGTTGGAGGAACAAGGGCTGGAGACGAACGTATTGCTTGCGATCCTGGCCAAAGCCGGGATGAAGCTCGCGTTTATAGACAAGGAGATGGCCAATGGCTGAGCGGCACGTTCTGGGGATTTCGGGCGGCAAGGATAGTGCGGCGCTAGCGGTCTATATGCGCGAGCATCATCCTGAGCTCGACATCGAATACTTCTTTACCGACACTGGTGAAGAGCTACCCGAGGTTTACGAATTCCTTGGAAAGCTCGAAGGCCGGCTCGGCAAGCCTATCCTAAGGCTTAACCCTGACCGCGACTTCATCTTCTGGCTGCGGCAATACAACCATTTCCTGCCCAGTCCCAACACGCGCTGGTGCACCCGGCAGTTGAAGCTTGCCCCCTTTGAAAGCTGGGTGAGACCTATGCTCGCAGCGGGCGACAAGGTTACGTCCTATGTGGCCATTCGCGCCGATGAGGATTACCGCGAAGGCTACTCAGCCAAAGCCGAGAATCTTTTCGTCAAATTGCCCTTCCGAGAGGCGGGCATCGACAAGGTCGGCGTGATCGACATACTTGAAAACTCCGGCGTCGGCTATCCCAAGTATTACGAATGGAGATCGCGCAGCGGATGCACGTTTTGCTTCTTCCAGCAGAAGATTGAATGGGTGAGGCTGCGCGAGCAGCACCCTGATGCGTATGAGGCTGCCAAGGCCCTAGAAAAGGACGCCCTGGAGCATGGCTCGCCCTTCACCTGGTCCAAAGGCGAATCGCTTAGCGACATGGAACAGCCTGAACGCGTATCAGCAATCCAGGCCGAATATGAGATCCGCCGTACTCGTATGCGCAAGGCTATCCCCATTAATCCGCTGCGGCCTGTGAAGGCTTGTCCGGACGACATTGACGATATCTATGGAGTTGACGAGGGTAACGGCTCTTGTGTCGTCTGCCACAAGTAAAGAAACCGACGTCCTCATCGATCGATTGCGGGAGTCGAATCTCCCTGGTCCAGCGACAACAGGTAATCGAGCGCTTCGCCGAGCGTCGGGAAAACGCATTCACAGCATTGGCGAACCATCTCGAAATAGTGGCGCACCGAGGGATTCTCGATCTGGTCGACCATGAAGATCCGTTTGCCCAAAGCCTTCGCGAACCCGACCTCCAATGCCAGGGAATAACCGCCCGGGTTCGAGGCTTCCATGTTGGCCAAGACGATGTCGGATTGGCGAACGGCCTCTAGGTCCCAACGTGTGTATTCGGCGGGGTCTTGGATGTTATGAGTACTCGGATCAAGCAGCTCGAACGATCCGGCCAAGCGGGCGGCCACTTGAGATTGCCAATTCGATTTGAACCCGCCGGCCAGGTATATCTTCCTAAGAGGCGGGGGGGCTGTTGCCAGCATTGGAATCCTTCTTGAATTTCAGCTCGGCGATCGCGATCGAAAAGGGAGTCGCCATTGCGCGGTTATGGAACACTTCACCTTGCTTGAAGAGCGCCAACGCTATGCCCAAGAGCAAGAGCGCCTGCGCATACCAAGGGGCCGCGTGGTAATAAACAAACAGCAGTTTGGGTGAGAGCAACGAACACGCCGCAAAGTCGAACGCGAGGATCGCCAAAGCGGTCCCCACGCCATTGCACAGCATCGAGATGAACATGAACCTGCGACCCATCGAAGCAGCTTCAGCAGAAACCGAAAGCGCTACGCTGCGCAGGTCATTGTAGCCCCAATCCTGCGCAGCTGCTCCGGCCTGCTGGGCTATAACAAGTTCAGCAAACCACGTGTAAGACTTCCGCCTCTTCGCCCCGGCTTCGTCAAAGGGCTTGGCAAGTCTGGCTTTGGATAGCAGTGGTTTCAAGATTTGTTCGTAAAGGGCAAGCAACGCGTGACCGATCGCAAAAAGGACGCCCGCGAACGTAAGAGTAGCCGTGGTCGTATCCCCGAGCTTGAAGATCGATTGGAGCTGAACCGGGCCCAAGTGCATAAGCGCCAGGCCGATCGCTAAGACGGCGCCAGGCACCCACGCACCGATCAAGTCGTTGAAAAACTTGGCGATCGTAGCTGCCGCTTCTTCGACCTTCATTTAGTACCTCGCTCATCCCTGTTGTCTTCAGCTATTGCGGCCACAGCAGCTTCGATGTCTTGATCCGATAGGAACGGCGCTTGTGCGAAGACCAATCCCTGCTCCCCGTTTAGTTTGGCGGCAAGGTGTCCTCGGCCGAGCAACAGCTCAGCGCCCGGCCGATCTAGCGCGATCTTGGATGTCGCCTCGCTGGACACTTTCAAGATAAGGCGATTACCCAGGTTCTCCCGCAGTTGCATGGGCATGACGTCCTTGTCAGGGCGCTGGGCCGCGAAGATCAAGTGGATGCCAGCGGCACGGGCTTTCACACCCAGCCGCTGCACCGCCGCGCTCACTGCCCCCTTGTATGTATCGTCGAGCATCCAATCCGCGAACTCGTCGTGGATCAGGAAGACCATGGGCAGACGTTCCGATGCCGCCACCTTGGAATTGTAGGTTGGCAGGTCACGCGCCCGTGCCTTTGCGAATGCCCTGTAGCGGTCTTCCATCTCCTGTACAAGCGCTGCGAGCACTTCGCCCGCCTTCTCCTTAGTTGTGACAATCTCATCACGCATGTGCGGCAAGTCGGCCAACGGGGCATAGTCGACTCCCATTTTAGGGTCGATCAAGATGAGCTGTGCCAGATCCTTAGAGTTCGTCGCGGCAATGTCCAGGATTAAGGCTTGGATTAGTACCGACTTACCGCTGCCCGTAGCGCCGGCGACCAGCGAATGCGGCTCATGCGATGAAAGCCCACCGAATTCAGCGCCAAGATTGAGATACAGCAGTGCGCCGTTGATCTCCTGCAAACCCAAGAGGAAGGACGTGTTGATGCCGGCGACATTGCGGTTTAGCTCGCGGCGTGACCACAGTTCCCAAAGCGAGACAGCCTGGCGCTTAGTGCCGGCGACGGTCACCACGATCTCGCCGGGCTTTGGCTGGACCGTCACAAGGTTGATCGCGTGCGTGGTCAAAAGCTGTGTGCGTTTGTTCTCTATGTCCTCGACGCGTAGCTGGTCGGAGCCTGCCAGGCGCACTAGGCATCCATTGGGGGTTAGCCGCGTCCCGAGGATCGCGGCCCGTAGCCCATAGCTGTTGAGCGCGGCCTTTAGCTTCTTGGTCACGTCGTGCGCCCACTCTTCCCGCTCGGCGTCAGCTTGCGCGCCGCCAGCGAATTTCGAAGCGACAAGCTCGGCTAACGAAACCCCGAGTCCGTTCGGTGCCACTGGCGCTAGCGCCGAGACTAAAGTCGAATTTGCCGACGCGTCACTAGCTTGGGTCGGGCTTTGCGCATGAGCCACAGGCTCTTGCGCCTCCGAGCCGGTGCTGTCTACAGCTTCGACTTCTTCGGCCACCTCGGCTTTCACCACAATCTCATCGCTGCCATTGGCGAGCTGGCTCATGGCCGCGAGCCAGGCCACGCGAGGCGCTGGCTTCTTGAAGCTATGGTTCGACCAGGGTTCGTGCGCACCGAGAGCTGCGCGAGCTTTGATGTTGCCTGTTCCTTTGGCGTATGCCTCGACCAGCTTCTTAAGATCAGTGCGATCGAATACCTCTTGCCAAGCCTTGACGCCACTCTCATCCACAAGAAGTTCTTGCTCGGAAGCAGATCCTAAGCCAGCGTCCGAGGTGTGGACATAGATCTGCGAGTAGCCGCGAAGTGAGATCTCCACATCTCCTTCGCGAAGCTTCGAGCGAGCGCGTTCCATCAAACCCGTCATTCCCGGAGGAATATCTGCGTCGATGAGCATATCGGCCAAGCGCGCCAGCCACACATCGCGGTCGAGTCGGCCAGGATCGCCAAAAAGGGCTTCGCGGAACAAGTTCAGCGTGGTCAGAAGCTGATCCTTTGAACTACGTCGCGCTGCGGCCATTCCATCGGCGGCCACATACTTCGATTCGACGATCGCGATGACTACGCGGATCCCATCCTCCTTCTCCTCGACATTGAGCGCCAAGATGTCAGCGATGCGGCTCTCAGGTTGGGAAAGCCAGCTTGCGTAATCGTCGAGGAGGAAGTAAGCCGTTAACACATGCCCCCCACTGCTAAGAGCCTTGAACTCCTCCGCGAGCAGATGGCGGCTAAGGACCAAGCCGATCATCTCGCCTGCGGAAACGCCGCGCTTGGCTGCCCGCAAGACGATGTCGCCGGAGACTGACAGTGCATCGCATTTGGCTTTCTCGGCCACTTCGTTGACCTCATCTGAGGTAAGTTGAAGTTTCAGCTCAGCAAGGCGACGCCGGACAAGCACACTAAGCAGCCGGAGCTCTGAGGTCGAGCTCACAATCATGTTGCGGCCGTTGGTGGATCCACGGCGATACCTGACGACCGTAATGTTGTTGTGCTGAAGTTGGCGCTTATCCAGCAGCTCATCGTAAGTGGCGACCCATTCGGCAAGGTTGTGCGCGTCGTTTATCAATGCGGCCAAATCCTGGCTTTGCAGGGAAATGCGGCGCGCCGGCAACAATCGCATGTCAGGCGTCGCGTCCTTCTGGTTGCAGACGGCCGAGACAGCCGTGACGTAAGACCACCCCGAGGCCGTTTGCCAAGGGCAGGTCAAAAAGGTAGTGGACTTGAGTTCGTCCTCTCCTGAAACGTTGCGGTAGGAACAGCGCGAAGGCGCGTGCTCTAGGCTCGGCCGGTCGTTGGTCCAAGCAACGGGCAGCCATTCCTCCTTCGCCGAGCGGGCGACCACGTCATGCAGGAAGGCTACGTCGAAAGGTTTGAAGCCCTGAGCGCTCTCACTGGGAGTCGAGGAGATTGGAGTGACCGCGATGCGCAGCTTCGAGATGAAGTTGTCGCTAGTTTCGCTGACCACCGGGAGGTCAGGATCATCACCGGCCTTGTTAACCAATTCTCCATAGACGCTGCGAAGTTTTGCCTGGTCAGCATGCCGCACGGAGATACTGCATTGGAATTTGCCTTCCTCCTGGATGGAGGAGAGCTCGCGCACGGTTGACAGCGGCAGCTCGGCCGCATCGGCGTTGTAGAGCACAACACTGAGGTTTGCGGCCTCATGCGGCTGCAGGCCGACGTAACGCTCTAAGAGCTCGCGCACCTGTTTAGCCGCAGCGGCCGGATCAACGTCGGTCATGGCGTCTTCGTCGCCGCGAATTGGGGCCTCCAACAGGCTATAGCCGTTGACCGTACTGCTCTCGCTGACCAGCTTGGGAGCCCCGTTTTTGTTCAGGACTGCTATCTCTGGGTAGAAGGGATGGGCAATTTCGTCCGAAAGCTCGCGCATGAAGATCGCACGATCTCCATACAGAATGCTGCCGCTCGACAGCAAATGGGTGGCGAAGCCCGCTACGCGACGAGACTTCACCGCCAGCGCCTTCATTCGCTCAGGGTGCCAAGGCGGTATGATCAGCGCGGGGTTGTCGCCAGCCACGCGGGTCGTGCCTACCGACAGCACTTCAGACACCAAACGCGACCTGCAAAGGTCGCCGCGCGCATGGGCCATCAAAGTTTCCAACAGCGCGGCGAAAGATTCAGCCTGACGCATCACCGCCTCTCCATGGAGGCCGGTGTTAATGAAATCCTCTATGGCCTTGATGTAGTCCTCTTCGAACTTATCCCACGCGGTTCGAACCTCCTCGCGTTGAGGAGGCGTCAAGCGGCCGTCGTCAGCCAATTCCTTGATCCGGTTCTTGATTTCTTGGCGGAAGCTGCGGAGCTTGTTGGCGGCAGGAACCAAAGAGCCCGCGTCCGTGGAATAAGTGGCCTCCAGGGTCCCGGTGTCGAGAAGCGACACGTTTTGAACTCCGCCCTTCTTGCTCACCAGGCGACGCGGGACCTCAGTAGAGCCGACTGCTCCCTTCTCTAAGAGGCGTCGCATGTCCGCTACCATGGCCAGACCGATGGTGGCAGGCTTGTAGCTCCAAAGCAGTTGCGTCTTGTTGATTCGAGTCTCGACATCGCCCTCGATCTTCAAAAGTTCAACATCGAACTTAATCTGCAACGCGAGACGCGCGAGCGATGAATTCGCCTTGAGCTTCTTGCTACGGCTCGTGGCGATCTCACGCTCCTTCGAGATGTAGCGCTCGAAATCGAATAGCGGGTCCGGCAGATCTGCCGTGGTCATGCGCGTGACCTTCCACTGCACTTTGGCGCCCATTAGGTCTCGAATGCCCCGATACATTGCAGAGAAGAAGCTGCCAGCGTCGTGGTTGAACCGCTCACGCCATTCGGTCCGCCCTTTGTTGACGGTGAAGCGAAGAATGCGCTCGCCTTCGGAGTCTCCAAGTCCAGCGTGGAGGTTGTTGACCACCCGGACGAATCCATCGAAGAAGTCGTTGCACTCGATCGGTTTCCCAAACAGCGCTTTCTCCCACCGCGACAGTAGCTTGGAATCGAGCTCCAAGAACCGGCGATGGGCGGCGAAGAATTCCTCATCCTCGGGCGTGAAATCAGCCCGCCGCTCACGTGACTTCAAATCCTCGAGGAGCTTGCGACCCTCAGGCTCCAAAGCGTTGTCTTCGTCGCAGTCATGGTCGAAAAAGCGCAAGGTCGTCTCCGCCAAACCTTGCTGTTTTTCCTTAGGCTTGTCGAATGCGAGGTAGACCCCCTCCGATTCCCACTCGAACTGCGCGAGAGAAGCAGCAGCTTCTTGATCGCCCACTGGAGCAGAAGCGAAGGCTTCCAAGGCTTGGCGCGCGCCTTCGGCGATCTCCGCGGAGTTGGCCTCAATGCGTTCAAGCAGTTCATCAGGATCCAACGGTTGGCCATTTTGGCGGAGCTTTTTGAGCAGCGGCGCGCGTTGGGCGATGAGTTTTGAAAAGGCCTTTTGCCAAGTTCCGCGCGAAGTCCCGAAGGTCTTCGCGTTGGAAAAATACCCACTATCCCTGGGAAGTCCGGCCCTTGGCAACGCATACCCGACCGCGTCGCGGATAGGGAGGCCTCTAGTGGAGATGGCTTCAACGATCTCGGAGCAGAAGTCGCCAAGCTGCACCAGAGAAAGCTCGGATGCGTTCATCAGGCCGCCGAGCGCAGCCTGGAATACGGCCCTGTCGTCCGCCACCAACGTAAGGCCGCCGGTGTGCAACGCGGCCTCGACCCAAGGTTGGGGATCGATCCTCAGTTCCTTGGCGCCGATAGGCGTGACGTGCGCGAGCGTGTCCGAAAGGTTTTGCTCACTGCCGCTGGCGGTGAGAATTGCTTCCTTCTCGGTATCGGCGTTGTTGCGCACGTAGCCGGCGTTCTGCTGGATCAAGATCTCCGGCGGCAGGCCCTGGCCCCGCACTAAAGCCTCGGGGATCATCAGATCCATACGGGCGATTAGGTCGGGCTTGCCCATAACCGATCGCGCCACGGCGGCGACCTGGCTAGCCGAGAGCTTGTCGAGCCGAAACAGCGCGACGGAGTCGCCCGCTTGGGCAGAGTTGGCGAGGCGCTTGTCGAGGATCTCCGCGCCGACGCGTCCGATGATGCGGTCGGTCAGCATGCAGCCTCCACCTCAGAAAAGAACGGGTTTTCAACAAATGAGCACGAGTCCGAAAGTCGACGCACCAAACCCAGGGCAACCAGCCGGGCTTCCAAGTTGTCGCGGTTCTCGCTAAGCTCCCCTTGGTCAATGGACTTTTCCTCCACTAGGTGAGCGCCTTCGGCATCGCCGATCACCAGGCCATAGCGACGGTTAACTTCGATCAAGAATTCGTCGAACTGCATTCGATCGCCGACGATCGCGATGACGATAGATTTAAGCAAGCGGTCGTTGGGCGCATACCGATACCTTCGCGAAAGCCGACGAGAGCTCAGGCCAATTGCGCGCGACCATGATGCATGGATCTTGCCCACGTGTTGGCCATGCCGAGGCAATGCCAGCTCGACGAGTTTGGCGACCAACTCGTCAGGGCTTCGGTCGGAGTAGTCGTCTTCGTCCTTGCCTGCCACGGGTGGCCACTGGAAGGCCTCGCGTAGAAGTTTCACACGCTCGGCGTCGGGGAACTCGGTGGAGCCGGCATCCATCCAGGCCTTCTCGCTTCGGATCGATTGGACGTGGGCTCGGATTGCCTTTTCGGGAAGTCCTTGATTGACCAGATAGCTATCGCCGGAAAGAGCACGGACCTTGCGGCCCTCCTTGGAAACGATCTCGCAGACGAACTCGACAGGTTCGTCGTTGCCCGCGGTCTTCTTGGCTCGCTCGAGGAAGTAGAGCAGCATGTTGAGACCGGTGAGCGCGATCAAATGCTCGAGTGCGTCATAGGCCGGCATGTCCCTCGACAGAATCGCGAGCCAGTCTTCGCAGATTTGGTCGAAGCGTCGGCTCGACGCCTCTGGCAGGTAGCCAGACAGGCGAGGATCCTCCGGAGACTGGGGCGCGCCTTGGAGCGCTCGCGCCAGCCTATTCATCGGCGCCGAGCGCTCGAACATTCGACGGGCAAGCAAGTCGCCGAGTTCGGCGCCGCGCTTGGCCCGCGTGAGCATCAGATATAGCAGTTCGCCGGACCGTGCGAAAAATCGCCGATCATTGCTCATGCTACCCTTCGAGTCGATCTCCAAGTCTTCGTAGAGCGCGTCAGGCCCAAAGGGGAAGACGAACTTCGAGCTCCAGCGCTTATTGCTACGGGACTCGAATGAAGATGAACGGAGCAGCTCGATCGCCTTCGCGAAATCGTCGAAGCTGCTAAAAGATTGGCGCAAGTAGGCTACATCACTGGCCCCGTCCCCGTTGCCTGTTTTGCCTTGCTCAAACTTGTCGAGCCATTGGCGCCACTTTTCCTCGTCGGAGAGCTTGCTCTCCGCGATGGACTCGACGTAAGGGTTGTTGAAGAGCAGCCCGCGCAGTCGCATTTGGCGCTGTGGTTTGAACCTGACGGCGCCGCTCAGACCCTCATGGGGCCGCAACGGCTTATCTAGATTAGAGCGCAGCACGCCTAGGAATTCGAGAACCGTCAAATGCGGAAGTTGCTCGTCATAGAGCCGATGTCCCCAAATGTTCTCATCGACGCAGAAGTCCACCCGGTCGATCTTCGGTCGCTTGATCATTTCGCTCATTCTGTAACCCTCACAGTTACAGGACGAGTCATGCCGCGTCCGCCGGGTTCGATGTCAATGAAGTTGAGGGTCATGGTCGAGTCTTCTGCGCTGACCTCGTCATCTTCGGCGACGGCGTCCTTGCGAACTGTTTCCGCCTTGCGCAGGAGCTTGGCTTTAAAGGCTAGAAGGTCTTCAAGGCATTCATTAGAGAAGCTTGCCGGAAGCGCACCTTCCGCCACGCGAGCAAGGAACTCGTAGCGGATAGGCGTAAGATCGTAGATCACACCGTTGGCCGTCCCCGGGGCGAGCAAGACCTCCAAATAGGGACGGCCGGTCATCGCGTTGAGCTTGATGGCCATGCCCGCGCCACCTTGACGGCGCGCGGAGGTGTCGTAGTCGCAAAGTACGCTCACGCGACTCTGTGTGAATCCGCCGGAGCTTGCGATGAAGATCCGGTCGGCGTTCTCCAAGAGAAGCCCTGTTAAGACACGATTCAGGCCCCTCGCGATCCGGCCGCGGACGGCCTCATTGACCTGGGTGGTCTTCTTCACCAACGTATCGATGAGCTCAAGGTAGTCGCCCGAATAACGGAAGACTGTCATGGCCCAGTGCGGGTAGCCGGGCTCGTCCTTAGGCAGCGTGAAGTAGAGCCTGCGGCGCTGGTCTTCAAGCATCTCCATGAACTCGGCCGCACCGCCATCCAGTCGAGCCCCCTCGTAGCCTTCCAGGTAGTCGTCTTGTGCGGCCAGGAAGTTCGCAGTGGCTCCGTAGATGGGGTCGCTGGCCACCAAGCGCGTAAAGTCAGCCTGCAGCCTCGAATCGTCCTTCCCGTAGACCAGTAGACCATCGGCCCCGTTGGTGGTTTCCTCGCCGACGCCGAAGCCCGCCATGGCCTTGAAGACGGGACGGTCAGCGGCCCTACGTTTGGGCAAATTCGCCCCAAAAGCGTTGGCGTAGATGCTGGCCTTGCTGAGGTTGCCCGCCTCTTGGATCCTCGCCACGTCGGCGCAGGTCATAAGGTTCTCCTTTGCACCCTTAGCGTCGGAATACCCGAGGATCATGTTGGAGCAGAGGGCGAGCAGGTCACGCACCGGCAGATGTAGGCCGTTGAGGCGCGCAATCTCCACCAGATCGCCCAAACGGGCCACGAGCTGCCTGCCGTCGGCCTCGCCGAGCAATCGGCGGCGGTTCTCGTCGATCGGGCAGAGCTTTCCGCCGGTATTTAGGGAGCAATGGGAGCAGTTGTCCCATTGCGGATGCCCCGCCACTGCTTTAGCGACCTCGTCTAAGGTCTTACGGGTGGTCGTGCGGCTGAGGTCGAACACCGCCAGGCGATTGGGCGCCGGGCCAGCTTGCAGGAAGCACTCTTGCAACGGCGTGCGAAGCGGGTGTCTGCCGCCTTGGCGTTTTCCAAGGTCGCGCAAGCGGTCGAGCACTTGACCATGGTTGGCCGCAAGGATCACGATCTCAGAGTCATCACCGCCGAGCACCGATTTTTCAAAGCGCTGAAGCGGCTGGTCGCTTTCGTGGCCGTTGAACTCGGAGAGATCCTTGATAAAGACAGCCGAGCGGCCATCCGCCAGTCGCAGCTCCTTGACATTTCCTTTGGCGGCCCAGGCCTTGAGATCACCGCCCAGACGTGTCCAAAGGGCCCGACAGTGGTAGGTCTTGCCATCGCCCGCAGTGCCGGCGATTAGCATCGAGCCCGGTATCTTGGACTCAATATGTTTGATCATGTCGTCAAGAAGCGGAGTCGACAAGCTGATCGGCTGGACATTGGCCTTGCTAAGCGCACCTGACACGTATTCGTCGAACATCGTCAGATTTTGCGGCGTTGGGCCGTAGCTGCGCAGAAAACGTACCCAAACGCTGGCCGGCGGTGCTTCGCTGGCCGTTACCGCAATGTCGGATTTCATGAGATATTAATAACCACATAAGTAGATTGACGTTATCCTACCATTAAAATTGCGACTGAGAAATTGCAGGATTGCTGATATCTCGATCGTTGATTTACTTATGTGAACCTTGTCAGAAAAGCTAGAATTAGTGGTGAGAAAGTTGAGTGTAAAGAGCCAACCCGATAGGTTGGCTTTTGTTTTTCACCGTGAACCGAGACCAAATCGAACAAAAAAACAAAGCGGATTTGTCGATTTTCGCTAACTAGGTCAGTAATTCTTACTTACCTGGCATAGTTTTCACCTCTTGTATTATCCGACGGAACCTAGTCGTTGCTCACGAAGTCGATGTCGATAGAGGTCACCTGCACCTTACCTGGCGCATGCGCTCGATGCGCAGCGAGTGTTTGTCGTTCAATTCGTCCGAATGCACGACCACTTTCACGGCCGGGTCCTTGATCGCCATCTCCATCGCCTGGGCTAAGGTTGGGCATTTTCCAGCGTGCCCATGCCAAGCGTGACGCCACTCATGATGGCGGTCAGCGCCGTGCGGTCGATCACGCAGGTCAGAGTTGGCTAGGTTGTACTGCCGCCAGCACGCTCGGCGCTTCGCCGGTGATCGACTCGGCGCCTTCACGCACGAGAGCGATGCGGTTCAGCGCCACGGCCATCATTGCGCTTTTCTACCCGGTAGGTAGCCGCGCACTACTGTGTTCCAGCGCAACGCAATCCAGGCGCGATTCATCTTTAATAGACAAATCGTCTTGTGTGGAGTGAGTATGTCTAACAATCAAAGGGGCGGGCAGGAAGATAGGGAACCAGCAGCGAGAAATTTGGAACCTAGTGGCCGTAGTTGGGTTTCCCAATATCGCGGCTCCAGTGATCTCCAGGATTTGAGACTGCCATTTCGCGGCTATGCGGAGGCCTTCATAGGTGCCCTGCGCGCTGCCGGTGCGACTGTGACCATCAACGCAACTTACCGGCCCCCAAAACGCGCATATCTGATGCATTGGTCTTGGAAGATCAACAAGAATCGCGTTAGCGCGAAAGATGTCCCTGAAATGGAAGGTGTACCAATATCATGGAAACACTATGATGTGGATGAGAGGTATTCGGACGCCCGGTCCGTTGCAGCGGCGCGCGATATGGTTCAGGGATTTCAGATGGAGCGGTTGGGTGTGGCGCCATCTCTCCGGTCGCGCCACACTGTTAGATGCGGCATCGATATGACAATCAGCTGGTCTGGAGACCTCGTGATACGTGATGCATATGGGGATCTTGTTGAGATCGAAAAATTGCCCCGTACAGGTATGAACTCCCAGCTTCATCGTGTAGGCGCAAGCTATGGGGTCATTAAATATAACCGTAACGGCCGCGACGATCCGCATTGGTCTGACACAGGAGCATAAAGATGAGTGTGATAACGAAAGCAGTATTTGCCGTTTTCTGCTTCAGTCTTGGTTCTGCCGTTGCGGCAGAAGTCCGGCTTCCTTCCGACGTGGTCAAATATGTGGAGCAACGTGAAGGATGTGAGCACTTCCGGGGAGAGTTTCCAGACCCGCCAGATAAGCAGCGCATGAGGGAAATCGAGCGCGAAATCCGGAAACTTTGCAAAGGGACGGATAAGAAGCTTAAGCAGTTGAAGCGCAAGTACGCCAAGAACCAAGAGGTGCTGAAGCGCCTGAACGAGTTTGAGGAAAACATAGAGTAATCGCTCTGGAGAGTGGCTTGTAAAGACCGTGAACTTATTCCCGCCCCTCCTGCGCCAATACAAATAAAAACGGCCTCGCAAAGTGGCCGTTTTTATTCAAGACTCAGAGCAATCAGACGTCAATATTCCCCGCCCGCAGCGCATTCGACTCAATGAAATTCCTGCGCGGCTCCACCTCATCACCCATCAGGGTGGTGAAGACCTGGTCCGCAGCAATCGCATCTTCGATCTGCACGCGCAGCAGGCGGCGCACGGTCGGGTCCATCGTGGTTTCCGACAGCTGCTCCGGGTTTATCTCGCCCAGCCCTTTGTAGCGCTGTTTCGAGACCCCGCGCTCGGCTTCTTCGCGCAGCCAAATCATCGCTTCGTGGAACTCGCGCACCGCGAATTCCTTCATCTTCTCGCCTTCGCCGCGGCGCATGATGGCGCCTTCGCCCATCAGACCCTGGAAGGTGGCTGCCGCATTGGCCAGCACGGCGTAGTCGTTGCTCAGCACGAAGTCGGCGTCGATCGAAGTGACCTGCACGTTACCGTGGCGCATGCGCTCGATGCGCAGCGATTGCTTGTCGTTCAGTTCGTCCGAACGCACGACCACTTTCACGGCCGGATCGTTGATCGCCGCTTCCATGGCCTGGGTCGAGGCGCTTGAATTCTCCAGCGTGTCCATCTGCAGCGTCACGCCGCTCATGATGGCGGTCGGCGCTGCGCGGTCGATCACGCGGGTCAGGCGCATCATGATGGCGTTGACCAGGTTGTACTGCTTGACCGGTTCGCCCAGGGCGTCGCCGCTAATCGGCTCGGCACCTCCGCCTGGGATAGCGAAGTAGTGTCCAAACTTAGTTAACCTGGCATAGATCACTGCAGCCGAATCGCAGTGTCGAATATCCAGGTCCGTCGAATCTCGATCACATCGTATTGCCGCGCCAGCCCGGGTGGAAACGCGCCGTAAGGCGCCTGGCTGGCCACCACCTTCCGTATCGCTTCGTCGATGGCCGCCACGCCGCTGGACACCACGAAGGTCACCTTCTCCACCGAGCCATCGGCGCGGATCGCCATCGTCACGATCGGTTGAATGTGACGCTGTTTCGCCACGTCGCGGACCATGTCCAGGGTCATGTTCAATTCGATTTTCCGGCGCAGGTTTTCCGCGTAGAGCACCAGGTCGGCATTCGGGTCGCCACGACCGAACAGCCAGCCCCGGCGCAGTCCGCTTGTCGTGGGCTGCGCTGCTTCCTGCTTGAGCTGGTTGGCAATCGCGCGTAACCGCTCCTCGCGCTTGGCCTCCTGCTCGGCGCGCTCACGCTGGGCCTGTTCTTGTTTGGCGCGTTCCTGCCGCGCGGCCTCCGCCCGGGCCAGCTCTTCCCGCGCGGCTTCCTGCCTTGCCTGTTCCTGCCGCTGCCGTGCAAGCTCCTGGCGTTCGGCCTCCATGCGCGCCGCCTCGTTCTTGGCTGCCTGCTCGGCACGCGCGGTATCCAGTCGCCGTTGTTCCTGGCGCCCCGCCTCCCGCTGCGCTTCCGCCGCCAGTTCCGCCTGCCGCAGCAGCTGCGCCGCCCGCTTTTCCTGCTCGAGCTTGGCCTGCGCAAGCGCCTGGTCCCGCGCCTGTTGTTCGATCTGCTTCTGCGCGGCGTTATCCGGTTTGGCGGCCACGGGCACGGGCGGCGCATCCGGCGTATCCGGGACCTTGACATCAGGCGGGACGATTGCCGCAACGGCAGGCGGCTGGGGTGGGGCAGGCGTGCTTGATGACGCCACTACCGGCGCCGGTGCGGGCGCGGGCAGGGGTGCAGCTGCAATCGGAAGAGGTGCAAACGACACGCCAGGCGCTTCGCTCTGCTTGATGACGGGAGGAGTAACGGTTTTGGGCAGCGGCGCGCTTGCCGCAACAGGCTTGGGAACGTCGACAGGCGCCGTAGCGACTACAGCTGTCGGCGGAGGAGCCGCCGGTACCGGAGCAACAGGCCGCCCCGGCTCCAGCAACACCTGCAAGTCATTCGCGCCGAGGCGCCGTTCTTTCCAGGGAAACTGAAGGCCGGGCAGTCCGAGACCCTGGTCACCCAGAGTCATGCTGAGCAACAGCACGTGCGCCAGCAGGGAGAGCGCCACCGCAGCGCTCATTCGCCTGGGGTCGGGCCGGGTGAAGAACGCAGCACTCACATTGACAACCCTTTGCCAGGCGCGGAGATCCCGCCGTTCTTGACGCCGGCGGGTACGCAGGAACGATCGAACCAGCCAGCGCCGGCTGGCATCATCAGACGTCGATATTCCCCGCCCGCAGTGCATTGCTCTCGATGAAATTCCGGCGCGGCTCGACTTCGTCACCCATCAGGGTGGTGAAGATCTGGTCCGCCGCAATCGCATCTTCGATCTGCACGCGCAGCAGGCGGCGCACGGTCGGGTCCATCGTGGTTTCCCACAGCTGCTCCGGGTTCATCTCGCCCAGACCCTTGTAGCGCTGCTTGCTGACGCCGCGCTCGGCTTCTTCGCGCAGCCAGATCATCGCTTCGTGGAACTCGCGCACGGCGAATTCCTTCATCTTGTCGCCTTCGCCGCGGCGCATGATGGCGCCTTCGCCCATCAGGCCCTGGAAGGTGGCGGCCGCATTGGCCAGCACCGCGTAGTCGTTGCTCAGCACGAAGTCGGCGTCGATCGAGGTCACCTGCACGTTACCGTGGCGCATGCGCTCGATGCGCAGCGAGTGCTTGTCGTTCAGTTCGTCCGAACGCACGACCACTTTCACGGCCGGATCGTTGATCGCCGCTTCCATGGCCTGGGCCGAGGCGCTTGAATTCTCCAGCGTGTCCATCTGCAGCGTCACGCCGCTCATGATGGCGGTGAGTGCGGCGCGGTCGATCACGCGGGTCAGGCGCATCATGATGGCGTTGGCCAGGTTGTACTGTTTGACCAGCTCGCCCAGGGCCTCGCCGCTGATCGGCTCGGCGCCGTCGCGCGGGATCAGGGACGCGTGGTGCAGCGCCACCGTCATCATGTAGCTGGCTTCCTCGACGTCGTCCTTCAGGTAGCGTTCGTCGCGGCCGGCCTTCACCTTGTACAGCGGCGGCTGGGCGATGTAGATGTGGCCGCGTTCCACCAGTTGCGGCATCTGCCGGTAGAACAGCGTCAGCAGCAGGGTGCGGATGTGGGCGCCGTCGACGTCCGCATCGGTCATGATGATGATGCGGTGGTAGCGCAGCTTGTCGACGTTGAATTCGTCCGGGCCGATGCTGGTGCCGAGCGTGGCGATCAGGGTGGTGATCTGCTCCGACGACAGCATCTTTTCGAAGCGCGCCTTTTCCACGTTCAGCACCTTGCCGCGCAGCGGCAGGATCGCCTGGAATTTACGGTCGCGGCCCTGCTTGGCCGAGCCGCCTGCCGAGTCACCCTCGACGATGTACAGTTCGGCCAGCGCGGGGTCGCGTTCCTGGCAGTCGGCCAGTTTCGACGACAGGCCCAGGCCGTCCATGATGCCCTTGCGGCGGGTCAGGTCGCGCGCCTTGCGTGCCGCTTCGCGGGCACGGGCGGCTTCCACGATCTTGCCGCAGATGATCTTGGCGTCGTTCGGCTTCTCGGCCAGGAAGTCCGTGAGCGTCTTGGCGACGATTTCTTCCACCGGGCCGCGCACTTCCGACGACACCAGCTTGTCTTTGGTCTGCGACGAGAACTTCGGCTCCGGCACCTTCACCGACAGCACGCAGGTCAGGCCTTCGCGCATGTCGTCGCCCGAGATCTCGACCTTCGCCTTCTTGGCGAAATCGTGCTCGTCGATGTACTTGTTGATCACGCGGGTCATCGCCGCGCGCAGGCCGGTCAGGTGGGTGCCGCCGTCGCGTTGCGGGATGTTGTTGGTGAAGCACAGCACCTGCTCGTTGTAGGCGTCGTTCCACTGCATCGACACGTCCACCGAGATGTTCGTGTTCTGGTCCGACATGCGGTCGCCCGTGGCCTGGAACACGGTCGGGTGCAGCACGCTCTTGGTCTTGTTGATGTATTCCACGAAGCCGCGGGTGCCGCCCTCGAAGGCGAAGATTTCTTCCTTGCCGTTGCGGTGGTCGGAGAGGCGGATGTTCACGCCATTGTTCAGGAACGACAGCTCGCGGATACGCTTGCTCAGGATCTCGTAGTGGAACTCAACGTGGGTGAAAATCTCCTCGTCGGCCCAGAAGTGCACTTCGGTGCCGCGCTTGTCGGTGTCGCCGATGACCTTCATCGGCGAGACCTCGAAGCCATCGACGATTTCGATCAGGCGGTCCTGCGGGACGCCGCGCACGAATTCCATCTGGTGCACTTTGCCTTTTTGGCGAACGGTCACGCGCAGCAGCTTCGACAGCGCGTTCACGCACGACACGCCGACGCCGTGCAGGCCGCCCGAGACTTTATAGGAGTTCTGGTTGAACTTGCCGCCGGCGTGCAGTTCGGTCAGGGCGATCTCGGTCGCCGAGCGCTTCGGCTCGTGCTTGTCGTCCATCTTGACGCCGGTCGGGATGCCGCGGCCGTTGTCGGTGATCGAGATCGAATTGTCCGCGTGGATGGTGACGTGGATTTCGGTGCAGTGGCCGGCCAGCGATTCGTCGATCGAGTTGTCCAGCACCTCGAACACCAGGTGGTGCAGGCCGGTGCCGTCCGACGTGTCGCCAATGTACATGCCCGGACGCTTGCGAACCGCTTCCAGGCCTTCCAGGATCTGGATCGAGGCGGCGCCGTATTCATCCGCCTGGGGAGCGGGGGACGTTTGTGCTTGGGTGTTCTCGGACATGGACTGCTTTCTCTTATAAGACTGGTGATTCAGGCTGCCTGCAGGCCCGGCCCGCTCCCGAGTGAACGGGAGCGCTCGCCAGGCAAACTACCTTAAATGCGCATCGGCATGACGACATACTTGAAGTCGCCATTCTCGGGAATCGAGATCAGCGCCGACGAGTTCGAGTCGCCCAGTGCGATGTTCACCTGGTCGCACTTCAGGTTGTTCAGCACGTCGAGCAGATAGGTGACGTTGAAGCCGATGTCGATCGAGTCGCCGCCGTAGTCGATCTCGAGTTCTTCGACTGCTTCTTCCTGGTCGGCATTGGTCGAGCTGATCTTCATGACGCCCGGCTCGATGATGCAGCGCACGCCCTTGAACTTGTCGCTGGTCATGATCGCGGCGCGCTGCAACGAACGCAGCAGTTCGTCGCGGCTGATCGTGAAGTCGTTCTTGTAGCCCTTCGGGATCACGCGCGTGTAGTCAGGGAACTTGCCCTCGACCAGCTTCGAGACCAGCTCGATGTCGGCGAAGGTCAGCTTTACCTGCGAGGCGGCGATGTCCAGGCGGACGGTTTCGTCGCTTTCTTCCAGCAGGCGCTGCAGCTCGATGATGGTCTTGCGCGGGATGATCACTTCCTGGCGCTCGAAGCTCTGCTCGGTGGCGACCTGGCAGAAGGCCAGGCGGTGGCCGTCGGTGGCGACCGCAATGATGTTCTGGCCGTCCAGCACCAGCAGCAGGCCGTTCAGGTAGTAGCGGATGTCCTGCTGGGCCATCGAGAAGTGCACCATGTTGAACAGGTGCTTGAGCGTCTTCTGCGGCAGGGTGACCGACGCGTTGTAGCTGTCGGCGACCGACACGGTCGGGAATTCTTCCGCGGCCAGGGTCTGCAGCGCGAAACGCGACTTGCCGCTCGACACAGCCAGGCGCTTGTTCTGCAGCGTCATGGTGACGTCGCCCGACTCCGGCAGCGCGCGCAGGATGTCGAGCAGCTTGCGCGCGGCCACCGTGGTGCCGGTCACCTCATCGCCCGAGCCGATGTTGGCCAGCGTGGTGATCTGCACTTCGGTGTCGGTGGAGAGGAACGAGACGCTCTCGCCGTCCTTGCGAATGAGGATATTGGCCAGAATCGGCATAGTGTGCCGACGCTCGACAATACCGCTCACGATCTGCAGTGGCCGGAGAAGCGTGTCTCGGGTGGTTTTGACCAGTTGCATAGATATCCTCAGTTTGATTTATCAGGTTATTGCTTGAACAGTATTTTGCCAATTGCTACAGAAGAACACAAATTCTCCGTAGGGTGGTCGGCTCCGCCGACCGCGCGTTCAATCCACGTTCGCGGTCCACGGCGACGTATTGATGTGCATACGTCCATTGAACGCGCGGGCGGGAGACCCGCCCACCCTACGAAAATCAGCCCTTCAGGGTCTGCTCCAGCACGTGCAGCTCATGGTTGCACTCGGCATTCTTCTGGCGGTCCGCCGCGATCTTGCGCACCGCATGCAGCACGGTGGTGTGGTCGCGGCCGCCGAACAGCTCGCCGATCTCCGGCAGGCTCTTTTGCGTCAGCTCCTTGGCCAGGTACATCGCGATCTGGCGCGGGCGGGCGATGTTCGCCGGGCGCCGCTTGGAGTACATGTCCGCGACCTTGATGTTGAAGAAGTCCGCGACCGTCTTCTGGATGTTCTCTACCGAGATCTGGCGGTTCTGCACCGACAGCAGATCTTTCAGGGCTTCCTTCACCACGTCGATGGTGATGTCCTTGCCGTGGAAGCGCGAGTAGGCCAGGATCTTGCGCAGCGCGCCTTCCAGCTCGCGTACGTTCGAGCGCAGGTGCTTGGCTACAAAAAAGGCCACGTCGTCGGACAGGGTCACGTCTTCGGACTGCGCTTTTTTCAGGAGAATGGCCACGCGCATTTCCAGCTCCGGCGGCTCGATCGCCACCGTCAGGCCGGAATCGAAGCGCGAGATCAGGCGGTCGTCCATGCCGGTGATTTCCTTCGGATAGGTATCCGAAGTGATGATGATCTGCTTCTTGGCGGCGATCAGGGCTTCGAACGCATAGAAGAATTCTTCCTGCGTGCGGCTCTTCCCGCCGAAGAACTGGATATCGTCGATCAGCAGCATGTCGAGCGAGTGGTAGTAGTGCTTGAAATCGTCGAAGCCCTTGCGCTGGTAGGCGGTGACGACGTCGCGCACGTACTGCTCGGCGTGGATGTAGCGGATGCGGGCGTTCGGGTTGTCGGCCATGACCTGGTTGCCGATCGCATGGATCAGGTGGGTCTTACCGAGGCCGACGCCGCCGTAGAAGAACAGCGGGTTGTACGACACGCCCGGGTTGTTGGCCACCTGGATTGCGGCGGCGCGCGCCAGCTGGTTGGCCTTACCGGTCACGAAGCTGTCAAAAGTGAGGTCGGTGTTGATCCGGCTCTGCTCGCGCTTGGGCGAGTTGGCGATGTTGACGTTGCCCTGGCTGCTGTTGCCCATGCTTGGGGCGTCGATCGAGCGCACCATGCCGCCGCCGTTGCCGGTGGAGGCAGGCACTTCGGACGAGCCGGGGGCGACCGGTTTACGCGGCGGATTGGTTTTCGGGTCGAGCACGAACTGCACCTCGACCGGCGCTTCCCAATACTGGCAGGCGAGCTCGGTGATGCGCTTGGCGAACTGGGTCTTGACCCAGTCGAGCTTGAAGCGGTTCGGCGCGCCAATGCGCAGCTTGCCGTCCTCGTAATCGATGACGACCAGTGATTTGATCCACGCACTGTATTGCTGCGGCGTCAGCTCGAGTTCCAGTTGCGTCGAACAGGACTGCCAAAAATTTTCCATACTTCGCTTATTGATACGTAACACGCTATTTTACCTGTCTCGGCCGAAGTTATCCACAGGTTGCGCCCACTATTTTCAACCGAAGGCGCTGTTTTGCGGGCACCGCGGGCCGTGCGGCAGGGAAGGGCAAAAACTCATCAGAAACAACAGCTTCCTTGACAGTTGGACTGGAAATCGAGTCTAATTCAGGGTTCCCCGTCCGTGTACCCCATCAAACTGACATTGTCAGTGTGAAGCAGACCGGGCGATATGAGTATTTTGCTGTGGCGTGACGCTGGCTTAACAACTGCGAACTGTCATTGGCGACGAATCCTGACACGACGTCAGACCCGATTTTGCACTTTCTTTTGCTTTAAGCGAGACCACCATGAAACGTACTTACCAACCTTCCGTCGTCCGTCGCAAGCGCACGCACGGCTTCCGCGCACGTATGGCTACCCGTGGTGGCCGTGCAGTCCTGAACGCTCGCCGCGCCAAGGGCCGCAAGCGCCTGGCTGTCTAAGCCTCCTGGCTGACAGATCGACGCGGTCGACATGACAGGCGAAGGTTCGCACGACTTCGCGCGCGTTCGGCGTATCGTTAAAACGGATGAGTTTTCATCCGTTTTTCGTTTGCGGCCGGCGCAAAAATCTGCGCATTTCGTGCTGTACACCCGTCCGAACACCCTGCCGCATGCGCGGCTGGGCGTCGTTGCGGCCAAACGCTTCGCACCGCGCGCCGTCACCCGCAATACGATCAAGCGCATCACGCGCGAACTGTTCCGCACCAGCGAACTGCAGGCCGTCGATTGCATCGTGCGCCTGGCGCGCCCGGTCAATACCAAGACCGGACCGGCCACCACCGGCGCCCTGAAGGCCGAGCTGCGGGTCGAACTCGCACGCCTGTTTGCCTCGCAGCGCCCGCGCCGCGCCAGCCCGACACCATCATCATGAAGACGCTGCTGGTCTGGTTCCTTCGCGGCTACCAGCTGCTGCTGTCCCCGATGCTCGGGCAGAAATGCCGTTTCTACCCGACCTGCTCCAATTATGCGATCGAAGCGCTGCGCGTTCATGGCGCCGCACGCGGTTCGCTCCTGGCCGCGCGCCGCGTGTGCCGCTGCCACCCGTGGCATGAAGGCGGTGTCGATCTGGTACCGCCGGCGCAAGACCAGCAACAGCATTCCCCACCAGCCGCTCGCGGTTGTAACCACTCCTGACTAGACCCAAATGGAACTCAATAAACGTACCGTCCTGTGGATCGTGTTCGCCATTTCCCTGATTGTTCTGTGGAACAACTGGATGGTGGCCAACGGCAAGCAGTCGCTGTTCTCGGCAGCCCCCCCGGCCGCACAGGTCGCCCAGCAGCAAGCCAAGCCGAATGACGTGCCGGCCGCCGCCGCGGGCGCCGCCGCCGTGCCTGGCGCACCGGGCGCGATCCCTGCAGCGCCGGCAGCACCATCGACCCAGCGCGTCACCGTCACCACCGACGTGGTGAAAGTCGACATCGACACTCTCGGCGGCGTCATCAAGCGCCTCGAGCTGCTCAAGTTCGCCGACGACACCGACAAGACCAAGAACAAGGTCCTGTTCAACGTGGGCGGCAACAACACCTACCTGGGCCAGACCGGCCTGATCGGCACCAGCGCCGCCGGCGTGCTGCCGAATCACACCACCCCGTTCACGGTCCGTGGCGGCGCCCCGACCCGTGACGCCAACGGCAACGTGCAGCTGGTGCTCGATGCGGAGCAGGGCGGCGTGCGCCTGACCAAGACCTTCACCTTCCGCAAGGGCGACTACACCATCGGCGTGCGCCATGACGTGACCAACCTGTCGACCGCACCGGTACAGCCTTCGCTCTACCTGCAGCTGCAGCACGACGGCAACAAGCCTGCCAACGATTCGTGGTTCATGTCGAGCTACACCGGCCCGACCCTGTACACCGCGGAAGACAAGTACCAGAAGCTGAGCTTCGAAGACATCGAGAAGAACAAGGCCGAGCACTCGACCAAGTCGAACAACGGCTGGGTGGCGATCTCGCAGCACTTCTTCGTCTCGGCCTTCATCCCGGCCGACAAGGCGGCGCGCGACATCTTCACCAAGAAGATCGCCACCAACCTGTACGCGATCGGTACCGTGCAGCCGCTGGGCGCCGTGGCGCCGGGCGCCACCGTCTCGACCGACAGCCGCCTGTATTCGGGCCCGCAGGACGAGAAGACCCTGGAAACCGTCGCCCCCGGCCTGGAACTGGTCAAGGACTACGGTGTGCTGACCATCATCGCCAAGCCGATCTTCTGGGTGATGGACCACCTGCACGCGCTGCTGGGTAACTGGGGCTGGACCATCGTCGCCCTGACGGTGCTGATCAAGCTGGCCTTCTTCCCGCTGTCGGCCGCCGGCTACCGCAGCATGGCGAAGATGCGCGTGGTGACGCCGAAGATGCAGGCGATCCGCGAGCGCTACAAGGCCGACCCGCAGAAGATGCAGCAGGCCACCATGGAGCTGTACAAGACCGAGAAGATCAACCCGCTGGGCGGCTGCCTGCCGATCTTGGTGCAGATGCCGGTGTTCTTCGCCCTGTACTGGGTGCTGCAGGCTTCGGTCGAGATGCGCGGCGCGCCGTGGATCCTGTGGATCCAGGACCTGACCCAGCCTGACCCGCTGTACATCCTGCCGGTCATCTACGCGGTGTCGATGTTCATCACCACCAAGCTGAACCCGCAGCCAACCGATCCGGTGCAGGCCAAGATGATGCTGTTCATGCCGCTGGCGTTCTCGGTGATCTTCTTCTTCTTCCCATCGGGGCTGGTGCTGTACTGGGTGGTCAACAACATCCTGTCGATCGCGCAGCAGTGGGTGATTACCAAGAAGTTCGAGAACGCGCCAGCTAGCAAGTAAGCGGTTCGCGTTTTCCCGGAAGCCCGCGCTTGATGCGCGGGCTTTTTTCATTCCATTACAATCCCCCCATGAAACTCGACACCTCCCCCATCGCCGCCATCGCCACCGCCCCGGGCCGCGGCGGCATCGGCGTCGTGCGCGCCTCTGGTAAATCGCTGGCCGCCCTGATCGACGCCCTGTTCCCCGGCGTGAAACTCGCGCCGCGCCATGCCACCTATATTTCGTTCAAGGCCGCCAACGGCGACGTGATCGACCAGGGCCTGGCCCTGCACTTCAAGGGCCCGCATTCGTACACCGGCGAGGACGTGCTCGAGCTGCAAGGCCACGGCGGTCCGGTCGTGCTGCAGATGCTGCTCGCACGCGTGCTCGAAGCCGGCAGCGCGTTGGGCCTGCGCCTGGCCGAACCCGGCGAATTCACCCGCCGCGCTTTTCTCAACGATAAGCTCGACCTGGCCCAGGCCGAGGCGGTGGCCGACCTGATCGACGCCTCCACCGAAGCGGCGGCGAAGTCCGCTTCGCAGTCGCTGTCGGGCGTGTTCTCGCAGGTGGTGCACAAGCTGGTCGACCAGACCACGAATCTGCGCATGCTGGTCGAGGCGACCCTCGACTTCCCGGAAGAAGAAATCGACTTCCTCGAAAAATCGAATGCGCGCGGCCAGCTGGCCACCATCGTCGAATCGCTCGAAAACGTATTTCGCCAGGCCGCGCAAGGCGCGCTGCTGCGCGAAGGCCTGAACGTGGTGCTGGTGGGCCAGCCGAACGTGGGCAAGTCTTCGCTGCTCAACGCACTGGCCGGGTCGGATGTCGCCATCGTCACGCCGATCGCGGGCACCACCCGCGACAAGGTGACGGAAACCATCCAGATCGAAGGCATCCCGCTCAACATCATCGACACCGCCGGGATTCGCACCGATGCCGGAATCGATGTGGTCGAGCGCATCGGCATCGAACGCACCTGGGGCGAAATCGGCAAGGCCGACGTGATCCTGCACCTGCTCGATGCCAGCCGCGGCCCGAGCGCGGAAGACGAAGCCATCGTCGCGGCCTTCCCCGAAGGCGTGCCGGTGGTGCGCATCTGGAACAAGATCGACCTGTCGGGCCACAAGCCCTCGATCGACGTGGCGCAGGACGCGGTGCATCTCTACCTGTCGGCGCACGAGAACCTGGGCATCGACCTGCTGCGCACCGAGCTGCTGCGCATCGCCGGTTGGCAGCAGACCGGCGAATCGCTCTACCTGGCGCGCGAACGCCACCTGATCGCCCTGCGCGCCGCCCGCGAGCACCTCGACATGGCAAGCCAGCACGCGGCCCAAGACGACCAGTCGCTCGACCTGTTCGCCGAGGAGCTGCGGCTGGCGCAGGAGCAGTTATCCAGCATCACCGGCCAGTTCACGCCGGACGATTTGCTGGGGGTGATCTTCAGCCGCTTCTGTATCGGAAAGTAGAAGATCGTCCGAGGGCATCCGATACTGTGCGCGGGAGAGTGTAAGTGTCTGATTTTCGCTTGGGGAAGTGTCCAATCTGGGCCGAAGAAGTCCGTTGACAGCCGAGCGCTGCGAGTACACACTTAAGTACACAGAAGCACTTTCTAAATACTGGCGTACTCAAAATGCCTAGGCTCGCCACCCCTCTCACGACCACGCGCATTAAAGCCCTCAAGCCCGAGAAGCGGCGCTACCACGTAGCCGACGGCGGTGGACTGGTCCTTGAAGTGATGACCTCCGGCGCGAAGATATGGCGCTTCCGCTACCGCCTCCAAGGCAAGCAGCAGCCGCTGGTCACCGTCGGCAATTACCCTGCCCTCGGCCTGCTGGAAGCGCGCGAGCGGGCGCGCCGGTATGTCGAAGCCGTTGCCGTCGGTCGCTCGCCGGCGAGCGATGCTCGCACGGACCGTGGCGCCACTCCGCGTTCCAACCTGGTGCGCGACTTCGCCGAACAGTGGTTTGGCGCCGAGATTGCCGGTAAGTCCAAGTCGTACCAGACAAATACTCGGCGCGCGCTCGAAAAGGATATTTTGCCGGCTATCGGTAGCCGCTCATTGCAAGAGGTGACTGCCGGCGACGTACTCGCAATATGCGACACGATCAAAGGACGCGGGTCACCGCAGTCGGCGCTGCGCGCCCGTAACGTGATCAAACGCCTGTACGAATACGCCATCTCGCGTCAACTTGCCACTGTCAATCCCGGCCAACAAGTAGTCGCGCGCTACATCGCAACCGCGCGCAGCCGCGACAGGGTACTGTCGCCGGACGAGATTGGACACTTTTTGCGCGGCGTGTACATCTCTGATATGGGCCGCGTGAACAAGCTCGCGGTGCACCTGCTCGTCCTCACAATGGTACGAAAGTCGGACCTGATCGAGGCTGAGTGGTCGGAGATCGAT
This sequence comes from Telluria sp. ZT3P39, assembly GCF_059685935.1. Classification (NCBI taxonomy): domain Bacteria; kingdom Pseudomonadati; phylum Pseudomonadota; class Betaproteobacteria; order Burkholderiales; family Oxalobacteraceae; genus Telluria; species Telluria sp. ZT3P39. The sequence continues at coordinate 29,517 of NZ_JCASIH010000005.1, read as the reverse complement.
TTCGGCGCAGGCGTCTGGCGGATCCCGGTTGCGCGAATGAAAATGGACAAAGAGCATTGGGTGTACCTGTCCAAGCAGGCTCTTTCAATGTTCCGGGAGTTGCAGGCACGCACTGGCGACCAGCCTTACATCTTTCCGTCGCGGCGCGGTCGTGCAAGTCAACCGATCTCGAAATCGACGCTAAACCAAGCGGTGCGCGCCCTTAATCTGGACCTGCAGCCTTTCGTGTTGCACGATTTAAGGCGTACTGCGTCGACCCATTTGAACGAAATGAAGCAGTCGCCCGATGGGATCGAAAAGGCGCTTGCTCACTCAATTCGCGGCATCCGCGGGGTATACAACCGGGCCGAGTACGCTGACGAGCGCCGCAATTTCCTGCAGCTGTGGGCCGATTTTGTCGACGTGCAGATACGCGAAGGCTGATCTCAATTACGGACACAGCAGGGTGTGTCGCTGGCGGCCAAGTTCACTGGCGAACCGCGCGACTGAGGCAGGGTCGCGGCAAATAGCTGCTTCGTGTTCGCGTCGCCGAACGACCCTATACGTCTAATCGGCCAAGAGTCGAAAAGGACACCGGGTGACGCTAGGCCTCGTCGACAGGCGCAGCCCGCATGGGTGTAAGCCGGCCCGCTGCCAACCAGCACCGAGCGTGTTACTACACTGGCTGATCTGAAAGTCACCCCACGGAACGGCAACCGGCTAAAAGTTGGCCTTGCCTCTCCCGGCAGGGACGGTATAGGATGACGTTGTTAGCCGATGTACGGTGAGCTGGCGGGTCCTCCCGCCCCATATCCGCGGAACATCGAGTTGTGCCTGGGAGTGCGAAGGCGCGGCGAATAAGTTTTTTTTTCTTATTCCCGTTTCGTCTTCGCAACTTTAGGAGCCTCGATGTCCCTGATCAGAACCCTGCTGCGCCGCCATGATGTAACCTCCCACACCGGCGAATCGCGCAGCACCCTCTACAGCCGTATCGCTGACGGTCTTTTCGTCCCCCCAGTCCAGCTCAGCCCGCAGGCAGTCGCCTGGCCCGCGGATGAGGTCGCGGCAATCATCAATGCACGTATCGCCGGCAAGTCCGACACCGAGATCAGGGCGCTGGTGCAGAAGCTGGTCAGCGCTCGCCTGACAGCCGCCCTGTCGCCCGAAGACGCAGCTGTGGTCGCCAAGGCGCGTCAGGCAGGCCGCTCCGATGCCCAGATCCAGTCCCTGATCAAGGAGCTGGATCTGGCTCGTCTGGCCACCGTCTGAGCGGGGTTGCCATGAACACCCCTGTACGCGAAGACGCGCACCTCGTCGAAGACTACGAGCCGGACCCCGGCACGTTCCGCATCGGCTTCAAGGCCCTGAACATCCGCAGCGTCGCGGCAGCGTTCGGCAATATCCGGCGCGTTCTTCTCGTGGCTGCTCGCCACCTGATGCGCGCTATCCCGGCCGAGAAGGACGCGGCGGGTGGACGCATCAAGCCCCACCTGTCCTGCAACAACTATGTCCTCGTCGGTCCTGCCGAGGCGGACGATCTGCCAGCGCACGCAAACCAGCTCATGGTCGATGCCGGCGTTCAGCTCCCGCTTCGCTCGGACTGCATCATGGGTATCGAACTCGTCTTCTCGCTCCATGCAGCCGCCACGGTCGATCTGCGCGCGTACTTCGCCGCATGCCTGGTGTGGGTGACCGATGAGTTCAGCCCGGCGCCGGTCATCAGCGCAGTGGTCCACCTCGACGAACAGCACCCGCACCTGCACGTCATCGTACTGCCGCTCATTGGTTCGTCCATGCAAGGCGGCAAGGTGATGGGCTACCAGGGCATGTTCAAACGTCGCCAGCGCGACTTCTACCTGCGCGTGGGCAAGCCGTTCGGCCTCGCCCAGCCGGTTGCCAAGTTCACGCTGAGCAAGGTCGAGCGCGAAGACTACGCGAACCTGGTGGTCGACCGTCTGCTGTCCGGCTCGCCCGCCCAAAAGAGCCAGGAGCTGGTACGCGAGGAACTGCTGAAGCTCATCGCGCCCAACCCCTACGCGCTCGGCCGTGCCTTGGGCGTTCCATTTCGCAAGCACGGCGAGGGCAGCACTGCAGCCAGCTCGCCAACGGACATTGCCGACGTCGGGGACGCGCGGGATGCGCCCTCGCCGGCCGGCGGAATCGACACCTGCGGCACTTCGACATCATGCCTGTGTTATGACGTTGGCGCAGCAGCAGCAGCAGCAGCAGCTGGCAACCACACGCACGCCGAATACGGCCCAGCAGCCCTGCCGATCAGCATCGCCAGCGACGGGATGCCAGAGCGCGTCAGCCGCGCGGACGGCGGTGTCGTTGCCGAGCCAGCCGACGTCCAATCCATCGAGCTTGTAGTCGAGCGCGAGGACGAGCAGCCGGTGTCGAACTTCAACCACGTCACCGGCGGCTTCGAGCGCCGCCCACAGCCTGCGCCATCGCAGAGAGCCGAGGCCGAGGCACTGGTCACCCAAGCTTTGCAGTTGCTGGCTGCACGCCAAGCCCAAAACCAGGAACAGAATCATGACTGAAGCGACAACGGACACCCAGCTCGGCGCTGCGATGGCCCCGGCCGATGCAGTTCCCGAAATCCTGATGGCGACGGACGCGAAGTATTCCGATCCCGAATACATGGCGGCAATGGACGCCACCAACGCCAATTTTGCGCATCAGGCAGGAACGACTGCGGCCGGCTGGGCAGGCACGTCCGTGGAAGGATTTGTGAACGACGCAAATTTCCCGCGCCGACCACAGCCTGCCCGCAGGTCCCTTCGCACACTCCGTCACGACCGTGACGAGGAACGAAGCTATGAACACCACTAGCGCCCTCGGTGTCGACCTGATCCCCTTGGACAAGCTGCGTATCGATGGTGGTACGCAGTCGCGCGCATCGGCCAACCAGACCGTGATCGCCGAGTACGCGGCCGCGCTGGCCGAGACCGTACTGCCGCCGGTGGTGGTGTTCTTCGACGGCGCCGACTTCTGGCTGGCCGACGGTTTCCACCGCTACCACGCCCACATGGCCGCCGATTTCTTCCAGATCCCCGGCTACATCCACGCCGGCACCCGGCGCGACGCCATGCTGTATGCGGCTAGTGCGAACGCCACCCACGCCTGCGTCGCATCAACGCCGACAAGCGTCGTGCGGTGCAGATGCTGCTGGACGATCCCGTCACGGTATTACTGGCCAGATCGAGGTTCTGCTGCGCGGCTGAAAACTCGAACCGTCCCCGTCCGACGGTGAGCAGATCCTCGATGGCAGGGTGTTCGTCCTGCGATCACAGTGCCACCGTGGCTCCCGAGGCCTCATCGGCCAGCAAGAGAGCGGAAATAAAGGGGAATCAACCTCATTGCTGCTCAACGGTCTCCATCCGGCTTGGGCCAGCGCCGGTGCTGGTCGTCGATCACATACGAATGCGCGTGGACGCCATCCTTGTCGTGCTCGCGCAGGTGGAGATCATCGGATGCAAGATCGTCGTGGCCATGGGGAAGCACATCGGGATCGTGGGTTGGCCAAATCCAGGCGGCTGCCAGCACCGCCACGAATGCCAAGGCGGCCAGCACGGCAAAGGTGGCGTGCAGCCCCAGCTTCGCTCCGAGCCAGCCGGCGATCGGATAGGTGATCAGCCAGCAGACATGCGAGAGCGCGAACTGGGCGGCGAACAGTGCCGGCCGGTCTTCGGCCGCGGCAGAGCGGCGCAGCAGGCGGCCGGAAGGAGTCTGGGACAGCGAATACCCGAGTCCCAGCGCAAACCAGAGCGGCAGCAGGGCCGTGTAGCTGTCGACCATCACACCGGCAAGCAAGCCGGCGACCAGGATGGCTGCGCCCCCGAGCATGGCGCTCCGATCGGACAGGTTGCTCAGCAGTTTGGGCAGGGCCAGCGCCGCGATCATCGAGCCGGCCCCGAACGCGGCCAGCGCCCAGGCGGTCGCATTCTGCGACAGGCCGAAACGTGCCTGGACCAGGACCACGGTATTGACGATGACCATGGCGCTGGCGGCTGCCACGGCCAGGTTGAGCGCCAGCAGGCCGCGCAGGCGCGGCGTGGACAGGAACAGGCGCACGCCGCGTGTGGTGCGGTCGTAGATGCCGCGGTGCGGCGTGGCCGGCGGTTTCGGCAGCGACACGGAGATCACCAGGAGGGCCGAGGCCAGGAAACCGACCACGGTGCCGCCGAACAGGGCGTGGAAGCTGACGACCGACAGCGCCGCCGCCGCCAGCATCGGGCTGGCGACGCTTTCCAGGTCATACGCGAGCCGCGATAGCGACAATGCGCGGGTGTAGTCTTCTTCGTTTGGCAAGACATCGGGAATCGTCGCCTGGAAGGTCGGGGTGAATGCGGCCGATGCCGACTGCAGGACAAAAATCAGCAGGTAGATTTCCCAGATCTGGGTCACGAAGGGCAGGACTAGTGCAACAGCGGCGCGCACCAGGTCGAGGATGACCAGCATGCTGCGGCGCGGCCAGCGATTCGCAAATGCCGCCGCGACCGGCGCCACGCCGATATAGGCCACCATCTTGATCGCCAGCGCCGTGCCGAGCACTTGGCCGGCATTGGCCCCGGCCAGGTCGAATGCCAGCAGGCCCAAGGCGACGGTCGCCATGCCGGTGCCGACAAGGGCGACGACCTGGGCCAGGAACAGGTGTCGGTAGGTTCGGTTTGCAAGGACGTTCAGCATGGTGTTCCGATAATGTTGGGTGGGCGGTGTTGTTCCGCCTGGAATTCGGTCAGTCGAATTGCGGCCCGCGATCACCCTCCCGGGCGTGCGCGGACCGCATGCGCGAGTATTACTTGATCATGAACTCGCCCGACACCACCTGCTTGTCGGCCAAGGTCACCGTGGCACGGCCACTGACGCCGTGCTCGATCGGCTCCTTCGACTTGACGGTCATGCCGTTGACTCCAGTCGGCACGAGTTCGATGTCGCGCGTCTTGGCCCCGCGGCGGACCGTCAGGACACCGACGGCGCCTTTGGTCGGGACCTTCTGTTCGCCGACCACGACGTAAAACACCGGACTCTTCGCGGTCTTGTCCATTGCGAGCGTCGGTACCAGGAGTACGTCGTCATGTTCAGGGTGCGCCCAGGCGGCGTTGCCTGCGGAAAGGGCGGCGAGGAATGCGAATACTGCAGTGATCTTCTTCATGTGATTCTCCAGTTGTGCGGCGATACAGGCTTCGCCGCAGTAGCCATGTTTATTTCTTGAAGATGTCGGTGTAAAAACCGCTGGCGCTCAGGCTCACGGTGACCGGCGTATTGCCCTTGTTCTTCCAGTACCAGCCGTGCAGCCCCGTGAACGGCGCGATCAGCACGCCGCGCGACTGCGCGACGCCCTGCTCGAGGATGAAGCTTTCAAACTCGTCCTTGCCCGCATCGACCGGCTCGCCATGGAAGTCGTGGTTGACGACCTCGCCGTTGGCAGTCTTCCAGGAGTAGACGAGGGAGGCGCCCTTGGCCAGGTGGGTCTTGACCTCCAGCCCGCGCCCCGGGGGGAGGGTCACTTCGAGTGCATCGGTGCGATAGGCCGCCGCCTGCTGCGCCGTCACGGTCTGCGCGCGCGGTTCGCCCTTGGCGGCGACGGTCGAGATCTTGCCCGTGGTCGGACCGTAAACATACAGGCCTGCACTGCCGGCGCTGGCGGCGGCAGCCGCCGGAGCGGCTTCCTGGTGCAGGGCGGTCAATCCGAGCGACTTGCCGATGCCGGTAGGATCGATGCCATATTCCGCCGGCAGGACCGCGACGGTCAGCACGACAGCCGCCGCTGCGGCGGCGATCAGCATGCCGCGCAACAGTTCTTTTTTCGGTGCTGTGACCGACCCGATGCTAGGTTGTTGAGACATGTGCTACTCCTAAAGACTGACAAAACCAGTGAATTGATAGCCGGCCAGCACGAAGCCGGCGGCCATGAGCGCGAAGTTGGCCTTCATCGCATGGCGGGTGAAGCTGAAGGTGCTGCGCCAGTAGCGCATGACGACCAGGATCAGGCCGAGTGCGAGCAGCTGGCCGATCTCCACGCCCACGTTAAAGGCAAGCATGTTGGGGACCAGGCCGTCGGCCGAGAGCGCGAAATCCTGCAGCTTGGTCGCCAGGCCCAGGCCATGGATGAAGCCGAACAGCAGTACCGCCGCGCGTTTGTTCGGCTGCACCCCGAACACCGTGCGGAATCCGCCCAGGTTGTCGAAGGCGCGATAGACGATCGACAGGCCGATGATCGTGTCGACGAAATAGGCATTGATATGCCAGCCGTTCAGCACCCCGAGCAGCAGCGTCGTGCTGTGCCCGACCGCGAACAGGGTGACGTACAGGCCGATGTCCTTCATGCGGTACAGGAAGAAGATCACGCCGAACAGGAACAGCAGGTGGTCGTAGCCGGTCACCATGTGCTTGGCGCCCAGGTACAGGTAGGGCAGCAGCTGCATGCCGCTGGCGCCCTGGAGGAAGCTCTTGTCGTCCTCCGAGACGCCATGGGCCATGGCGGCGCCGGCAATCAAGCTCAATACGAGGGCCAGCAATCCTCCCAGCAAGGGAGGAAGCGGGCGTCGGGAATCTTTCATTAACACTCCTGCAAAAAATCAAAGAACCGCTCCCGCAACGTGGGAGCGGAAATGGTCAGGCATGATCGAGCGTGGCTGCCGGTGTCCCGGTGACTGGCGGCGGGACCCTGCGCCTGCGCAAAACCATGCCAGTAATCGCCGGCAGTACGAACAGCGTCAGGATGGTCGAGGTGATCAGGCCGCCGATCACGACGGTCGCCAGCGGCTTCTGCACCTCGGCTCCGGTCCCGGTGGCAATCGCCATCGGAACGAAGCCGAGCGAAGCCACCAGCGCCGTCATGAGCACGGGGCGCAGGCGTTCCAGCGCGCCGTCGATGACCGCCACCGAGGGCGCGACGCCGTCGGCCAGGCGCTTGTTGATCGCCGAGATAAGCACCAGGCCGTTGAGCACCGCGACCCCCGACACCGCAATAAAGCCGACGGCTGCCGAGATCGAGAAGGGCATGCCGCGCAGGACCAGCGCGAACACGCCGCCTGCCAGCGCCAGCGGCACGGCGGTCAGCACCGTCGCCGTCAGCATCGCATTGCCGATTGCCATGTACAGCGCGGCCGAGATCAGGATGAAGCAGACCGGCACGATCAGCGCCAGGCGCTCGGTCGCGGCGCGCAGGTTCTGGAACTGGCCCCCCCATTCGATCCACGATCCGGGCGACAGCTTGACCTCTTTCGCCAGGCGTTCCTGTGCCTCGTCCACGTAGCTGCCCAGGTCCCGGCCGACCACGTTGGCTTCGACATAGATGCGGCGCTTGCCGTTGTCCCGGCTCACTTCGTTCAGGCCCTGGGTGAAGCGGAACTGCACGAGTTCGCGCAGCGGCACCGAGCGGCGAGCGGTTTCCCCCGTTTCCGGCAGCATGACCGGCAGCGAGCCGAAGGCGTCGAGGTCGTTGCGCAGCGCGCCCGGCAGGCGTACCACGATGTCGAAGCGGCGGTCGCCCTCGAAGATCTGGCCCGCTTCGCGGCCGCCCAGCGCCGCCGAGACGGTGTCGGCGACTTCCTTGACGGTCAGGCCATAGCGTGCGATCGCGGCGCGGTCAAACGCGATGTCGAAGGTCGGGAAGCCTTCGGTCTGCGCTACCCGCACGTCGGCGGCGCCGGGCGTGGCCCGCAACACTGCCGCCACCCGCTTGGCGCTCGCCGCCAGCTGGTCGAGGTCGTCGCCAAAGATCTTGACGGCCACGTCGCTGCGCACGCCACCGATCAGCTCGTTGAAACGCATTTCGATCGGCTGCGTCACATCGTAGTTGTTGCCGACGATCGGAGCGGTCTTGGCACGGATGCGCTCGATCACCTGTTCCTTCGTTGTCACGCCTTCGGGCCACTCGTTCTTCGGCTTCAGGATCACGTAGTTATCCGACGCATTCGGCGGCATCGGGTCGGCCGCAAGACTGGCGGTGCCCGCCTTGGAATACACGGTCTTCACTTCAGGCAGGCTGAGGATCGCGCGTTCGATCGGCAAGTCGAGTGCCGCCGACTGTTCGATCGAGGTCGACGGGATGCGCACGGACGACAGGTTGAGGTTCTGCTCGTCCAGGGTCGGCATGAACTCGCGGCCGACAAAGCTGAAGGCGATCGCGGCCAATACGAGTACTGCCAGGCCGGCGCCGACGAAGGGCATGGGACGCTCGACCGCACGCCGCAGCCATGGCTCGTAACGGGTCTTGGCAGCCACGATGACGCGCACTTCCTTCTCGGAGACCGGACCTTTCATCATGATGGCGATCAGGGCCGGCACGAAGGTCAGCGACAGCACGAAGGCCGAGGCCAGGGCCAGCATCAGGGTGATAACCATCGGCGAGAACATCTTGCCTTCGACGCCCTGGAAGGTCAGGCAAGGCAGGAACACCAGGAAGATCACCAGCTGCCCATAGATGGTCGGGCGCAGCATCTCGCGCGACGAGCCGACGACTTCTTCCAGGCGCTCGCGCAGTACCAGCGTCCGGCCTTCGCGGTGCTGGCGCTCGGCAAGCCGGCGCAAGGTATTTTCGACGATGATGACGGCGCCATCGATGATCAGGCCGAAGTCCAGGGCGCCAAGACTCATCAGGTTGCCCGAAATGCCCAGTGCGTTCATACCGATCGCGCTCATCAGGAGCGACAGCGGAATCACCAGCGCCGCGATGACGGCGGCGCGCCAGTTGCCCAGCAGGGCGAACAGGATGGCGATCACCAGCAGCGCGCCTTCGGCCAGGTTAGTGCCCACCGTGGTGATGGTGGCGACCACCAGCTGCGAGCGGTCCAGGGTCGGCACGATCGAGACGCCCGCGGGCAGGGTCGTGGAAACCTGCTTGAGCTTTTCGCCGACCGCGTGCGCCACTGTGCGGCTGTTCGCGCCGACCAGCATCAGCGCACTGCCCACCACGGCTTCGCTGCCGTCGCGGCTTGCGGCGCCGGAACGCAATTCGCCGCCGATCACGACATTGGCCACCTGGCCGACGGTGACTGGCGTGCCATTCCTGGTCGTCACCACCGCCTGCGCGATCTCATCCTGGGTGCGGATGCGGCCGTCGGCGCGCACCAGGTAGGATTCGCCCGAACGCTGGATGTAATTTGCGCCGACCGAGACATTGGCCTGCTCGAGCGTGCTGGCCAGTTCGGCGACCGAAATCCCCTGGGCCGCCAGCTTTGCGGCATCAGGCTCGATCACGTATTGCTTGACGTAGCCGCCGAGCGAGTCAACGTCGGCCACGCCCGGCGTGGTGCGTAGCTGGGGGCGGATGATCCAGTCCTGGACCGTGCGCAGGTAGGCCAGTTTCGCCACCCGGTCGGTGAGGCGCTCGCCCTGGTCGGTCAGGAAGCTTCCGTCGCTCTGCCAGCCCGGTTTGCCGTCCTGACGCGGGGCGCCCTTGCCGTCGGGATGGGTGTATTCGACGCTGTAGTGGAATACCTCCCCCAGGCCGGTGGAGACCGGCCCCATCAAGGGGTTGGCGCCCTCGGGCAGGTCGGGCAGCGCACGCGCCAGGCGCTCCGCTACCTGCTGACGCATGAAGTACAGGTCCGCGCTTTCCTCGAAAACGGCGGTGACCTGGCTGAAGCCGTTGCGCGAGAATGAACGCACGCTCTCGACGCCGTTCAAACCGGCCAGCGCGGTCTCGATCGGGAAAGTGACGCGCTTCTCGATCTCGACCGGACTCAAAGTCGGAACCACGGTATTGATCTGGACTTGCTTGTTGGTGATATCGGGCGTGACGTCGATCGGGAGAAGGTTCATCTGCCATGCGCCGATGACCGCCACGACCGCCGTCAGGAAAAGGATCAGCCAGCGCGAGCGGACCGATCCCGTGAGTATCGAATCGATCATCATTCTTCCTCGTTCTTGATCATGTCGGCCTTGATCAGGAAGGCATTGCGCGTGGCGACCTGGGTACCGGCGCTGATGCCCGAGACGATCTGCGCCATGCCGCGGCTGCGCTGGCCGACCAGGACGGGCTGGGGCCGAAAGCCGTTCTTGGTGCGGACGAACAGGACGTCGCGGCCTTCGATGTTCTGCACTGCGTCTTCCGGCACGACCATGTCGGCGTTGTCCTGCTTGACGTGCAGGCGCACCTGCACGCCTTCGCCGACCACCAGGGCGTTCGCGCCGGACACCGGCTCGAGCACGACGGTGGCCGAACGCGCGGCGCCCGACACGGTCGGCGTCACCGAGCGCACCTTAGCCGCGACCTGCTGGCCCGCGGCGGGCAGGATCATCGCGCTATCCCCGGCGGCGATGCGGCCGATGTCGGCGGCCGACACCGAGGCTTCGACCTGCACCGGCCCCTTGCCAGCGACTTGGAACAGTTCGGTCTGAGGCTGGACATAGGCGCCGAGCGTCACGCTCTCGCTGGTCAGCTTGCCATCGATCGGGCTGGTGACGGCTATCGATTTGCCGTCGCGGGACACTTGTGCCGCTCTGGCAACTGCATTGGCGCGCTGCGCTTCGCTTTGCGCAACCAGCAGCGCAGCCTGGGCCGCTTCCATGTCCTGGCGTGGGGTCACGCCTTGCTTGAAGAGACCCGATTCCCGCTCGAAGGCCTTGCGCGCCAGCTCTGCGCGGGCAGCGGCGACGGACCGTTCCGCCGCCATCGCCGCGGCTTCCTGGCTCTCCACATTGGCCAGCACCTCGCCGGCACGCACGGTATCGCCGAGCCGGCGCTGGATGCGGGTAACGTTGCCTGCCGCCCTGGCCACGATCTGCGCCGAGCTGTTTGGAAGCGCCGTCACCGTGCCGGCGGAGAGGATCTCGGCGTTCAGCCCTCCGGTGGCGACGGGTTCCACGGCGATCTTGGCCACTGCGAGATACTCCGCGGGAATAGCGACTTCGTCCAACGCGCTCTCGGGCGCTTTCGCAGCAGCCGGCGTCGGTGCGGCGGCCGCAGCCACGGGCGCCGCGGAGCGGCCGGGCAGCAGGTACGCGGCGCCGAAGCCTAGTGCGGCGGCAATGGCGGCGGCCGTTGCCGCGACCGGAATCGTGAGTTTCCGGGACTGGTTGTCGTTCATGGTGCTTCTCCAAATACGAGGCGGCCTTCGGCCATGGAAAGTGTTGCGAGCGACCGAACGCGGGCAAGCCGGGCGTCGATCATGAGGGTTTGTGCATCAGACAAGGCGCGTCGGATTGCGAGCAGTTCGGGCAGCGAGGCCTTGCCGGCGTCGTAAGCGATCCTGCCCAGGCGGTAGGCTTCGGTCGCTGCGGCTTCCGCCGCTTCGGCGGCAACCAGGCGCCGCTCCGACGCCGCGGCCTGCGCTAGTGCGGAGCGGTGCGATGCCCCCGCTTCGAGCCGGGCGGCATCAGCCCGGTAGCCGGCACTGGCGGCGCGCTCGCGGGCGGCATCGATCCCGGCGCGGTTGCGGTCGAATAAGGGAATGCTTGCGCTCAGTCCGACAGTCGCCCCATTCTCGGAGCTGCCTGCGAACTTACGCACGCCCACGGTCACGCCGATGTCGGGGATCCAGCGTTTCTGCTCGACCGCCACGAGCGCATTGGCGGCGTCGCGTTCGGCACTGGCGGTGGCGAGGGCCGGCGACTGCTCTGGCGACCAGTCCGGGGAAGGGCGGGAGAGGACCACCTTCGCCAGCATTGGATGGTCGATCTGGGTAAATGGCGCGGGCGCACCCACGAAGGCGGCAAGGCGTTCCAGCGCTTCGGCCGCATCCGCCACCGCGGATTCCACCGCGGCCTGGGCCGTTGCAACACCGGACGTGGCCAAGGTGACACGCAGTTGCGCTTCGCGGCCGGCACTCACCAAGGCCTGCCCTGCTCGCAAGTCGTCCTGCGCCCGGGCCAGCGCGGCCAGCGCGACTTCGCGGCGCATCTGGGCCGCTTCGGCGGTGGCGTACAGCACCGCCAGTTCGCTAGCGAATGCGGTGCGCGCCTGGCGCTCGCGCGCATCAGCAGCGAGCGACTTGTTCTGTTCGGCCGCAATGCGGGCGGTACGCTTGCCGCCGATCTCGAATACCTGGGTGAGCGCATAGGTATCTTCCCTAAGGCTGGCACCACCGGGTTGCGAGGCGCCGAGATTTTCCGCCGTGGCGCTCAGGGTGGGGTTCGCCCAAGCGCGCGCCCTTTGCGCATCGGCGTGCGCCGCACGCGTCTCGGCGGCCTGGCCAAGCAGCTGGGGTGCGCCGGATTGCGCCATCCCGAGCAGCGCGGAAAACGAAGGCGTCTCGACCGCGCCTGCCATACTGGGGGCGCCGGCGAATGCCAGGGCCATCGCGGCGCGCGCGACTGGCCGCACCACGAAGGAAGCCAGGGAATGTCCCCACGACGGAGCGTGCGGACGTATTGGTGTTGTTTGCATGTAAAGCCCCTGCAGAATTGAAATCGATGCAGTACAGCGGGCCGCGTTGGCACCTCAAGGGTGCGCGCGCATCAGGAAAGAAGAAGCAGCCCGCGTGTCAGACGCGGGCGCGGGGAGGACGCAGGAGCGGGAGGGTCGTTCGACCCGAGAACGATTGCAGGTGGAAATTCGGCGCGATGCGGGGCATGAAACCGATCGGGAAATCGGCGACTCCCGGCATGAGTACCTGCATGCCTGCGCCTTGGTCGATGTCGATCAGGTGCTTGAAGGATTTTGACGAGTCGTCTTCGTGCGCATTGCCGTCGTCCTCGTCGCCATCGTCGTGTTCGTCATGATGGTGCGGAACAAACGAGGCATGCTCGGAGACGTGCTTGACTACCAGTTCAGGCGCACCACCGCTCTTGCTGATCATATGCGCAAGGCTGCGTTGCACCGCTGCCATGGCATGCAATGGCAGGACGAACAGCAGCAGGATGATCAGGGCCTTCTTCATGAGGGAGGCGGGGGCGGGAAGCATTCGATAGTGAGTCGGCTATTATATGCGCCTCAGGACGTCAACTGTCAACGCATTCATTGCGTGTCGTCATTTATTGGTAGCTCGACCTCGCCCGGTATAGAGCACAGCGCAACTATGGTCTTGGCCACCGTTTTGCAGCTTGCCTGTAGTAGCTTGCTGCCCCCGAGTTAACGGCAGGGAGCAATTCGCCCTCATCATGACTCTCGGAAGCCGCGTTAGATGAAGCGCACCACAAGGTAGGGCGGCCTTGGCGTTACCCCTTGCGGATCGGTGAAACGAGACAAATGGCGGACGGGTCTAGGATACTCTAGGGCCTTGGTGAGCGGAGTCGCAACGCTGGCTGCGTGGCCTACCTCTTGCGCCGACGTCTGAAGCGCCAGCGCCTACTCCAACAAGCGCCAGGAATAACCCCGCGCTGGCGAAGCATGTGCCACCCTGCTCAGTTGCGTACGCCATCTGCCTAATTCCTCCCTAAGGCCGCCTCCAATTTTTGAGTACACGAGTGAGTACACAGAGCTGAGTTATTCGACCAGGCGCCCCGTAGATGTAAGGTGTTCTGGATTTGACGAGCTTCTGTATCGGGAAGTAAGGCCCGCGCGGCCGTGCTGGCGGGTGTTGTGGCCGGTTATCGTCCTCAGCCGGTAGCCACAGTCGTGCTAGGCTGGCGCTTCATCCACCACCGGATTGCCACGATGCGCCTGCCACCGCTTCCATTACCGTCCCTGGCCAGGTTCTGCGGCCTCATGCTCCTGGCCAGCCTGCTGTCCTCCTGCGCCAGCCTCTCCGGCCCGCGCACGGTCGAGATCCCGCTGCACAAGCTGCAGGCCGGCCTGGAGCGCCGCTTCCCGGTCAACAACCGCCTGATGCAGATCTTCGACATCCGCCTGTCGCGCCCGATGCTCTCGCTCCAGCCGGAAGCCGACCGGGTGGCGCTGGCACTCGAAGCCTCGGTGTCGCCGCCATTTGCCAGCAATGCCTGGACGGGCAGCCTGTCGTTCTCGGGCCGCCTGTACGTCGATCCGGGCCGCAGCGCCGTGATGATGGCCGAGCCGCGCGTGGACCGCCTGGCCCTGGGCGCCAATCCGGAGGCGGAGCGCCAGCTCACGCGCGTGGCCAACACCCTGATCGACACGGTGGTGCGCGACATGCCCGTCTACAGCTTCGACATGCAGGACCTGCGCTATGCGGGCGTCCAGTTCGTCCCGACGCGCATCGAAACTACACGCTCTGGTCTGTTGGTGACGCTGGAGCCGGCGAAGTAGCGTATTCGCCACGCCTACCTGTGTGCGTCTACAAGCTAATTAGCAATGCGATATTATTTTCGCGTACTGCGAAGCCAGGCCTTGGAGAAATGTTGCACCCATGCCGCATTGGCTGGCGGCCACCATCCCGCGATTGCAGAGCCAACCCGTTCGGCGCACACTGATACGGCTTGGACTGCCGTGGCGCGTGTCCGCCGCCGTCCGGGGTTGAGGTTTCTCATTGGCATGATGTTCCACTGAAGTAATCTGAGTTGAACTTCAGTCTGTTGTAGGGGGTGGATCGTGGAAACGACACAGGAAAGTTTTCCGGACAACGGGCTGGCGACCGAGCCAGTGCTTGCCTCGGTGGCGACGGCGATGCCGACGCGACTGAGCTTGCCTGCAAAGGGATCGTGCTGGTATTGCGAGAAACCGCTCGACAGCGTACGCCGGTTCTGCGGCAAATCCTGCGCCGACTCGTTCGACGAGGAAGCGGAGTTCACCCGCTGAACACAGCAGGGCGGGGCTAGTGCCCGGCCCCGGGGCGCAGCACCTGCAGCGCGCCCTCGAAATCGAAGGCGGCCATCGCCGCCTGCAACTGCCCCATGCGGGCGTCGCCCAGCCGGGCGACAAGGCCGGCCTCCTGGTCCTCGATGAAGTCGTGCGCGGCGCTGTCCCCAAGGTCGAGCATCGCGCACAGGCGCGCCATGTCTGCGCCGCTCACTGGCGCATCGGCCGATTCGCGCTCCGGCGCTTCTCCTGGTTTCCCTGGACGCTGCAGCAGCGTATCGAGTTGCGCCATCACGCGCGCCAGTTCCCGGTCAAGGCGTTCCAGCAGTCCCGGATCGGCGCCGTCGCCTGTGCGCAGTGCGTGTTCGACGTCCGCCGCGAGCTGGCGCAGCGGGCGCGCCTCGATCATCGCGGCCGCGCCCTTGAGCGTATGCGCGATGCGCTGCGCCAGCGGCAGGTCGCCGGCGCCGAGCGCCTCGCGCACGCGCGCGGCCATGTCGCGGTAATCGAGGTGGAAGCGGGTGAGCACGCGCTGGTACATCGCCTCGTCGCCCATCAGGCGTTCGAGCCCGGCGCGGTAGTCCAGTGCCGGGTCGGGAAGGCCCGGGGCGCCGGTCTCGCCGGAAGCGGAAGGCGCGCTCACCGTGTGGTGAAGGACCAGTCGCGCGTGACCGGTGCGCCATTCACCGTGCCGCTGAAGCTGGCCTCGTAGGTGGTGTTGGCCTTGAGCGGCGCCAGCGGCACGATCGCCACCGCGGTGCGCCCGCCCGACGGGTACACGACCTGCACCTGCAGGTTGGCGCCGCCGCGTGGACGCAGGGTGAACGCCTGCATCGTGACCGGCGCGTCGATATTGGCATGCACGCTGACCGGGTAGCCGACTTCATTGAGGTTGGGGACCGGATCGGGTTCCTCGCTGTCGCTCATGAAGTTCGGCGTCACCGCCGTCTGGCCGCTGAACGGCCAGGTGACCAGCGCAGTAGCGCCGATGCCGGGACCGAAACCACCGCGGGTGGCGAAATCGGCGGTGAAATAGCTGTAGCGGGTCGACGAGGTGCCTGCGCCGGTGCCGATCTCGCGGAACTTCGGCTCGAACATCACGAAGCGATGATAGATCGCGGTGATCAGTTCTTCGGCCATGAAGAAACCGTTGCCGTTGGTGGTGCCCGAGATGACTTCGCCGTAGGCGTAGCCGGTGGCGGGCAGGGTGTAGCCGGCCGCGTTCAGGCGGTCGCGCAGCGTGGCGCCGGTGAAGCCAGGCCGGCCGGCGACCTGGTCGTGGCTCATCACGTTATTGGTGCGCAGGTATTCGGAGTGGCCCAGCGCCGCATTGTTGATTTGCGCATTCGCCGCCACGACCGGCACGCCGGCCTGGGCGCGGCGGTAGTTGATCCAGTTGCGGCCGTCGATGGCGATGTCATTGGTCTGCACCGGCGCCGCCGCGTCGACCACGAGGCCACCGGTGCCGCCGCCCGTTCCGGTGCCGGTGGCCGGCGTGCCGTTGGCAGCAGGCGTGGCGGCAACCGGGCCGCTACTGTCACTGGCGCCGCCTCCGCAAGCAGCCAGGCTCAGGGCCGCCACGATGGCGATGATAAGGGAACGATGAGGCATATAGCTCATATTGCAACTCCTGTCAATACGCGAAAACGAAGCGACATTCTAGAGCAAAAACCGGGGTAGCACCTGTGACCGGCGTTGTGCGAGCCCAGCTTATTTCGCTGCCTGTAGAATATGTCATCCAACCTCTTGCCGAGCTGTCAATTGAAGCCATCCAACCAGCAGCGCCTTGCGCGTGCCAAGTTCGCCCTGCCCAGTTTCGTGACCCTGCTCTCGATTGCCTGCGGCTTCGGCAGCATCGTCATCTCGGTCGACAACGCGCATGTCGGCGCGCCCGACGATTACCGCCTGGCGGCGATCCTGCTGGTGCTGGCGGGCGTGTTCGACGCGCTCGATGGGTTTGTTGCGCGCGCCACCAACACCCAGTCCAGCTTCGGCATGCAGCTCGACTCGATCGCCGACGTGATGAACTTCGGCTGCGCACCGGGCCTGCTGCTGTACTGCTACGGCTTCGTGCAGATGAACCTGACCCACCCGACCCTGGTGCGCATGGGCGGCCTGGCCTGCTTTATTTTTGTGACCTGCGGCGCACTGCGCCTGGCGCGCTTCAATATCAGCGCCGGCCGCACCGACCCGCGCTATTTCGTCGGCATGCCGATCACCGCAGGCGCGGCCTGTGTGGCCTCGGTGGTGGTGGCCTGGCCCGATCCGCTCACCACGATGGGCCAGTCTTTCGCCCTGATGGCGCTGATGGTCGGCGTCGGCATCCTGATGGTGTCGACCATCCGCTTCCCGAGCTCGAAGCACCCGCGCGGCAAGGTCATGCTGGCGCTCCTGAGCGTGTGCCTGGTGCTGCTGGCGGTGCTGCAGACGCGCTTCTTCGTGCTCTTCTTCCTGCTGTATATCTGTGCGACGCTGCTGCTCAATATCGCGTGGCGCACTGGCTGGCGCGGTATCGCGCCACCGAAGGTCTACGAGGATTGACGTAGGGTGGGCGGGGTAATTTCGGGCAATGCCCGGAATTACGAACGCCCGCGCGTTCAAATCACGGTGATGCTGCCAGCGCGACTATTCATCCACTAGTTGAACGCGCGGGCGGCGAAGCCGCCCACCCTACGGTTAATTCGGCCCGGCTTCACGCAAACCGGTCCAGCATCGCCGCCAGATGCGCGGCACTGGCCCGTGCTTCCTCCACATCCGCCGCATTGCCTGCTTGCGTCTGGATCGCCCCCGCCAGCAGCTGCACGAAGGAGCGGTCGAGCGCCTTGCGCGCCGCCGCCATCTGCTGGGCCACGGCATCCACGTCCGAGGGTTCCGCCGCCAGGGCAATCAGCTTCTGCACCCCGCGCAGCTGGCCCTCGATGCGCGCCAGGCGGTTGAGCAAATCCTTCTTCTGCTGTCCGGTAAGGGCGCTGCCCTCGACGATCTTGAGCTGGCCGTCGGCCATGGTCACGCCACTTCGTGCCCGCGTGCGGCGCGCAGGATGCGGAACCAGTCGTCGCGCGGCAGGGTGAAGGTGGTGCCCAGCACCGCTTCGCGGATCGCTTCGATGCGCCCGGTGCCGGTGAGCGGGACCGGGCGGCTCGGCAGCGCCATGATCCAGGCGAACAGCACGCTGGCGAAGGGCCAGCCCATGCGGACCGAGATCTCGTCGATCACGCTGCGCACGTTGGCGGCATTGGCGTCGTTCGAGGTGAACAGGCGCCCGCCGGCCAGCGGCGACCAGATCATCGGCGCAATGCGCAGGTCCTGCAGGCCGTCGAAGGTCTCGTCGAACATCGGCCTGGTTTCCATCGGCGAGAACTCGACCTGGTTGGTGGCCAGCGGCACGCGCCGGTTCAGGCATTCGAACTGGTGGCGCGTGAAGTTCGACACGCCGAAGTGCTTCACCTTGCCCGCCTCTTTCAGGCGCACGAAGGCTTCGGCGACTTCGTCGAAGTCCATCAGCGGATCGGGGCGGTGGATCAGCAGCAGGTCGAGGTAGTCGGTGCCCAGCTGGCGCAGCGATTCCTCGGCCGAGGCGATGATGTGGCTGGCCGTGGTGTCGTAGTGCTGGATGCCGTGCTCCGGGCGCTTCGACGACACCAGCTTGATGCCGCACTTGCTCACCAGCTCGATGCGGTCGCGCAGCGAAGGCTGGGCGCCCAGGACGTCGCCGAAGGTGGTTTCGACGCCGTAGTCGCCATAGATGTCGGCGTGGTCGAAGGTGGTCACGCCCAGCGCCAGGCATTGCTCGATGAAGGCCAGGTGGGCGTCGGGCGACATGCCCCATTCGTTCATGCGCCACATGCCGGCCACGATGCGCGACAGTTCGGGGCCGCCTTCACGCGTGCTGATGCGCGGGCACTGCAGGTCGGCGGAGTGTTGCTGGGTCATGGTGAGTCCTGTGGTGTTGATGATTCGATTATAGCGGTGCGGGGATAAACAAAAAGCCCGCCCGGCTTGCGCACGGACGGGCTCTCGAACAGGCGTGGTAAACGATTACTGCATCCAGAGACGCATCGAGTCCCAGGCGCGCCCGAAGATGCTCGCTTCCGGCACTTCTTCCAGCGCCACCACCGGCAGCGCGACCAGCGGCTTGCCGTCGACGGTCATCTTCAAGGTGCCGACCTGGCCGTTGCGCGGCAGCGGCGCCATCAGCGGGTCCTTGCGTTCCAGGACCGGCTTCATTTTTGCGGCCACGCCCTTCGGCACGGTGATCAGGACGTCGCGGTTGAAGCCGATCTTCACGGTCGACTGCGCACCCTTCCACACCGGCGGGGTCGCCACGGCCTGGCCCTTCGAGTACAGCTTGACGGTGTCGAAGTTCTGGAAGCCCCAGTTCAGCAGCTTCTGGCTTTCCTGGGTGCGCACCGCATCCGAGGCGGTGCCCAGCACCACCGAGATCAGGCGGCGCTGGCCGGCGTTGCCGTTCGGGCGGCGCGCCGAGGCGATCATGCTGTAGCCCGAGGTATCGGTGTGGCCGGTCTTCATGCCGTCCACGGTCGAGTCCAGCCACAGCAGGCGGTTGCGGTTCTGCTGGGTGATCTTGTTATAGGTGAACTGCTTGATCGAGTCGATCTTGTAGTACTGCGGGAAGTCGCGGATCACGCTCGCGGCCATGATCGACAGGTCGTGCGCGGTCGAATAGTTGTTCGCATCCGGCAGGCCGTGCGGGTTGGCCCAGCGGGTGTTCTTCATGCCCAGGCGCTCGGCTTCGCGGTTCATCAGGGTCACGAAGGTGCCTTCGTCGCCGGCCACGGCTTCGGCCAGCGCCACCGCCGCGTCGTTACCCGACTGGATCATCAGGCCGTGCAGCAGGTCGTCGACCGACACCGGGGTGGCCGGGTCGATGAACATCTTCGAGCTGCTGGCATCGACTTTCCAGGCACGGGTCGAGACGTTGACCATGGTGTTCAGGGCGAGCTTCTTGTCGCGCAGGGCGCCGAAGGTCACGTAGGCCGTCATGACCTTGGTCAGCGAAGCCGGTTCGATGCGGGCGGTCTGGTCCTGCGCCGCGATGACCTGGCCGCTCGTTGCATCGAGCAGCAGCCACGATTTGGCTGCGATGGACGGGGCCGGAACGGTCTGTGCGCTGGCCGAAGCCATCAGCAGGCTGGCGGCCAGGGCCGCGAACAGTTTTTTCATGGAATGGTTTCGTTAATAAAAAGATGGTAACGCGTGCTAAAGCGCAGGCAACTGTAATTATTGCCTTGGAAAAAGAGACTAATTATTGCACAGGGAGGGCGTCAAATGTCACGCCGCCACATTTCTACGACAAGATTTTTAATGTGGCCGAGCTTGCGGTGGAAGAAGTGGTCAGCGCCGGGAATGACCGTCACCGGGATGTCGAGCGGGCGCGCCCAGTCGAAGACTTCCTGCAGCGTGATCGTATCGTCGAGTTCGCCGTGGATCAGGATGGTGTCCGCGGGCACCGGCGGCATCGGCCACTTGCCCGCCGCGGTGCCGACCAGCACCAGGCGTTCGGCCGGGCGGCCCTCGGCGATCAGGCGCTGCTGGAACTGGGCCTGCACGAAGGTGCCGAACGAAAAGCCGCCCAGGGCCACCGGCAGGCCGGGATATTGTTCGACCATGTGCTTGTACATGATGTCCATGTCGTCCACTTCGCCGCGGCCGTCGTCATGCACGCCTTCGGACTCGCCCACGCCGCGGAAATTGAAGCGCGCGGTGGCGTAGCCCAGGGTGACGAAGGTGCGCGCCAGGGTCTGGGCCACCTTGTTTTCCATGGTGCCGCCATACAGCGGGTGCGGGTGCGCGACCAGCGCGATGCCGCGCGGCGGCGCTTCCGGCAGGTCGAGGATGCACTGCATCTTGCCGGCATGGCCGTCGAGGGTAAACTTGTGCGAATACTTGTTCATTGCTTGTTCAAGAGTGCTTGGGTGATCAAATTTTCAGGCGTTCCACGACCTTGCCGCCCACCAGGTGGGTGTCGATGATGTCGTCGATGTCGGCCGTGTCCACATAGGTGTACCAGGTGCCTTCCGGATAGACCACCAGCACCGGCCCTTCCTCGCAGCGGTCCAGGCAGCCGGCCTGGTTGATGCGCACCTTGCCCTGGCCCATCAGCCCGAGTTCCTTGATGCGCTTCTTGGCATGCTTTTGGGCCTTTTCGGCGCCGCAGTTGCCGCAGCTCCCGCGGGCATCTTTACCGTCGCGCACATTCATGCAGAAGAAAACATGGTGCTCGTAGAATGGTTTGTCGTCGTTCATGTCGGTCTCTTCCATGGAAAGCCGGCGCTTTGCGCCAAGGCACAATGATACGGCAATCGGCGTGGCCGCTTCAGCCGGGAGGATGCGCGCGCGGCTCTTGCCGGTTGAGCTTGTGGGAAGGCAGCAGCAGGAACCACAGCGCAAAGAAGGGCCACAGCAGGGCCAGGAACTGGGCCGCGCCATTGAAGTTCAGGAATTTGCCCTGCACCCAACCTTGCAGGGTGGAGACGAAATAGGGGTTCACCGGAATCGTGTTGACGACAATCAGGCTCAGCACGAGGGTCACCACCGCCAGCCGGCGCTGCGCCACCTGGGGCGCGAACACCAGGCCCGACAGCATGATCAGGCCGATGATGAAGCCGCCTTCGGCGCCCGGCGTCACCCACACGAAGGCATTGTCGGGCCGGAACAGCAGCGAGCTCGACAAGGTCTTGAACAGCAGCGCAGTGGCCAGGAAGACCACCATCAGCAGGAAGCGCGGCGCGCTGCGGCGCACCAGGCACATCAGGGTGAGCACGGCGCCGGTCATGCCGCAGGCCGTGATGATGGTTTCCGACAGCCAGTACTGCTCGACCGTCATGGTCACGCCCGGGCGCAGCATGGCGACCAGGTCGATCTCGGTATCGAACCATTTCGACAGCCAGTTCGAGATCAGCGGCAGCACCTGGCCGTGTCCGAACAGATAGCTTTGCGGGTAGAGCTGGGCCAGCGGCCACAGCGCGACCAGCACCAGGCCCTGGCTCGCATACGAAGCGAACCAGCGGCGGCGCAGCTGGAACAGGCGGCTCTGGTCGAGCAGGCTGCGCGCCCACCAGGCGCCCAGCACCGCACCCACCATGCAGCCGCCTGCATTGGTGACCAGGTCGAGGTTCGAGGGCACGCGGCTGGGCAGGAAGTTCTGCACCACTTCCATCGCGCCCGAGACCAGGATGCCGGCCAGGCTTGCCAGCAGCACCGCCCACAGGCCGCGGATGCGCGGGTAGACCGACAGCACCAGCAGCACGCCGAAGGGGATGTAGCCGATGATGTTGACCGAGACGTCGAAGCCGGTCCAGTAGCGCGGCCGGACCAGGTTCAGGAAGGTCAGCAGGGGCACGCCGCTGTTGCGCCAGCCCGTGAACGGATACCAGCTAGCGTAGATGATCAGGAGCAGGTAGGCCAGCAGCGCCGCGCGGGCGATCGGCGAGCCGCGCCCTTCGCGCGGGCGTTCGCGTAGATCGGGGGCGGCGTCCGGCCTGCTCATCGCTTGGCGCTGTCGGCCCGGATCTCGACTGTCTTCAGCCAGGCCAGGATGTCGGCCGCCACCGCATCGGTGCTGGCGGCGAGGGCGCGGGCGCCGCCGGGGGCGTCGGCGCTTGGCGCCGGCGTGCTGCGGCTGAAGCTGCGCTGGTCGACCAGGCGGTGGTCGTTGAACAGCGAGGCGCGCAGCACCAGCTGGCCTTCGCTCTGGCTCACGCCGGAAAAGCCGTGCACGAAGTCGTCGACTTCCACCCGCAGGATCGGCACGTTGGTCGAGGCGTCGGTGGCCGACAGCACCTTCAGGCCCGACTGCGCCAGGCGGGTCTTGAAGCGCTGGGTCACCATCTGCAGTGGATTGCTGCTCCAGCGGCTGTTGGCATAGGTGCGGGCCTGCAGCGCATCGGCGTAATTCAGGCGGTAGTACATGCGCTCGTTCTCCAGCGCGGCCGGGCCGGTGGCGTCCATCACGACCAGGGCCGGCATGTTGGCCGGCGCGGCAACCGGCGCCTGTGGAGCGCTGGAGGCGGGACCAAAGTCGTAGGTCCCACCTTCCTGGGGTTTGCCGTTGCTGGCGCAGCCGGCCAGCAGGACGGCGGCGGCGGCGAGGGCGCTCAAGGCGCGGAGCGGATATGCAATCACGGTAGTCCTCATTTGGTCGGGGGCGCGAAGCCAGGTTCGCCGGGGCCCGGCTGGGCGCTCGGGGCGCCGAACAGGATGCTTTGCGGGCGGTCGGACAGCGAGGTCGCGGTGCGCTTGACGGCGCGCAGCGCGCCACGTGCTTCGTCGGTCATCTGCACGACGTGCGGCAGCGTCTCGAGTTCGAGCTCGCTGGTCGCCCCTTGCAGCGAGCCGATGGCGCCGTTCAGGCGTTCGATCGGGCCGTCCTTGCCCTGCAGGCGCACGGCCAGCTGGTTGTAGCTGTCGGCGGTCTTGTCGACACTGGCGGCGGCCGAGTCGAAGGAGCTCAGGCTGCGGTCGAGCTTCGCGGTCAGCGCCGGCAAGCGGTCAAAGGTCGGCTCGAGCTTTTGCGGGATGGCCGCATAGGCGTCGGCCGCCTTGCCGATGCTGTCGAAAGCCCCGATGATGGTCGCCTGGTTTTCCGGCGTGACCATCTTGCTCAGGCTGTCGGTGATCTGCTCGGTTTTCTCGAGGATCGCCAGGCCGCGTTTTTCCAGCTGGTCGAGCAGGCCGGGACGCAGCGGGATGCGCACCACCTGGTCTTCGCGCTGCGCCAGGCGCGGCGAGCCGGTGCGGTCGTCGTCGAGCTGGATGAAGGCGATGCCGGTCACGCCCTGGTAGCCGAGCGAGGCGAAGGTGGTGGTGGTGATCGGCGAATCCTTCTCGACCGACAGGCGGATCAGGATCTGGCCGGTGACGCGCGGGTCGAACACGATCTCTTCGACCCGGCCGACCTCCAGGCCGCGGTAGCGCACCGTGGCCTGCGGGTTCAGGCCCGGGATCGACTGGGTCGTCACGATCTCGTAGGGCACCAGCTCGGTGCGGTCGCGGTTGAACCACATGCCGGCCAGGATCGCGGCAACCACCAGGGCGATCGTGAAGACGCCTGTCATCAGGGCATACGACCTGTTTTCCATATTCAGTCCTCCGATTCGTTCTGGGCCTGGCGCTCTTCGAGCACTTCCAGGGCCCGCTGGCCGCGTGGGCCCAGGAAAAAGTGTTTGATGAACGGATGCTCGACCCGCAGTACGTCGCACGACGGCCCCACCGCGATCACGTGCTTTTCCGCCAGCACGGCAATGCGGGAAGACAGCGCGAACAGCGTGTCGAGGTCGTGGGTGACCATCACCACGGTGAGCTTCAGTTCGCGGTGCAGGGTCTGGATCAGCGCCACGAAGGCGTCCGACAGGTCGGGATCCAGGCCGGCGGTCGGCTCGTCCAGGAACAGCAGCTGGGGTTCCAGCGCCAGGGCGCGCGCCAGGGCCGCACGCTTGATCATCCCGCCCGACAGATCGGACGGCATCTTGTTGGCATGCTCGGGGCCCAGGCCCACCATGTCCATTTTCAGCAGCACGGCGTCGCGAATGACGTCTTCGGGCAGCGCGCGCAGCTCGCGCATCGGCAGCGCGATGTTGTCGAACACGGTCAGCGCCGAATACAGTGCGCCCTGCTGGAACAGCATACCCCAATGGTTGCGCATGTGCTGCAGCTGTTCCGGCTCGGCCGCGCTGATGTCCTCGCCGAAGACTTTCACGCAGCCGGCCGAGGGCTGCTCCAGGCCCAGCATCTGGCGCAGCAGCACGGTCTTGCCGGTGCCGGAGCCGCCCACGATGGTCAGGATTTCGCCGGCATAGATGTCCAGGTTCAGGTCCTGGTGCACCACCGTGCGGCCGAAGCGCTTCCACAAATTGCGGATCTCGACCACCGGCGGCCCGACATCTTCCTCGGGGCGCTTGTTCAGGCGCTGCGGCTGGCGCTGGTTTTTATCGTCCATCATCAGAACCCCACGCCGTTGAAGACGATGGCGAACACCGCATCGGCCAGGATCACCAGGGTGATCGCAGTGACCACCGCGGTGGTGGTGCCGCGTCCCAGGCTTTCGGTGTTGGGCTCGATGCGCAGGCCGAAGTGGCAGGAGATCAGCGCGATCAGCATGCCGAACACGCAGCCCTTGAGCAGGCCGATCGTGTAATTCACCACCGGCACCGCGTCCGGCAGCTTCTGGATGAAGTAGCGGAACGACATGCCCAGCTCGATCTTGGCCGAGACCATGCCGCCGATCAGGGCCATGGCATCGGTCCACACCACCAGCAGCGGCATCGAGATCGCCAGTGCCAGCACTTTCGGCATGATCAGCCGGTAGCCGTGAGAGATACCCATCACCAGCATGGCGTCGAGTTCCTCGGTCACCCGCATCACGCCCAGCTGCGCGGTGATCGACGATCCCGAGCGGCCGGCCACCAGGATCGCCGCCAGCAGCGGCCCCAGCTCGCGGATCACGCTCATGCCCAGGATGTCGACCAGGTAGATGTCGCCGCCGAAGGTGCGCAGCTGCTGCGCCGACAGGAAGGAGAGCACCACCCCGATCAGGAAGCCGACCAGCGCGGTGATGCCGAGCGCCTGGAAGCCGGAGTGGTAGATGTTGGCCGAGATCTCGCGCCACGGGCCGGTCTGCGGACGCCGGATGAAGCGGCCGACGTCCTGGGTCAGCTGGCCGATCAGCGAGACGAAGCCCTTCACGTGTTCGAAAAAGGACAGGATGCCGGCGCCCAGCACGATCAGCCAGTTCAGCGGGCTGGTGCGATGGCGCGCCAGCTTGATGGCGCCGGCCTTCTCGATGCGGTTGAAGAGTTCTTCCTGGCGCGGATCGAGCGTGAGTTGTCCGGGGCGGTGCTTGCCCCAGGCATTCCAGAACATCTGCGCGCCGATGTGGTCGAGGCGCTCGATGCTGGAGAGGTCCCACGCGATGCTGTCCTTGTGCTTGAGCGCGGCCAGCGTGCGCGTGATGCCTTTCAGGACACCGCGCCGCGACAGCGTATGGACTTGCCACACGCCGCTCGCCACGACAGATTGGGCCGCGCTTTGCTCGGAATGCTGGATAGTTAATATTGGCGCATTTTCAATCTGCATTGCGCCAGTGTAAAAGAGAATCGTTATCGTTGCTACACGTTACGGATTGGATCAGGCCGCGAGGTGGCGAACCTGGCGCGCCGGAGCTGCCGGAACGCCTTGCGCGGCCACCGGCTTGTGCACCGGCGCGTCGACTTTGCCGGCGTAATCGCTCGCCACCAGGGCCGCTGCATCCGCACGCGGCATGCCGCGCAGCTCCAGCCATTCCTGTACCAGCTTGGCCAGCTTCTCGAGCGCGATGCGGTGGGTCGCGTCGGTCCTGGTGTAGATCCAGTCCGAGAAAGCCATGAAGTTCTCGAAGGGCGCCTCGCCCAGCAGCACGCGCGTGGTGTTGGCGAAGCGGCCGGAATTGGCCACCAGGTCCCAGTAGCGGGCGAAGCGCACCAGGCGTTGCATGGTGGCGAAGTCGATCAGGTTCGTGGCCAGCACGGTATAGGGCGGGTAGGGATCGTAGACCATGCCGAAGGGTTCGGTGTGGCGGATGATCGGCGTGCCGCGCAGGCGCTTGAGGATGCCGAACTGGATCTCCTGGGCGCCCAGGCCCACGAGCTGGTCGAATCCGCGCGCGAAGCTGGCCACGTCTTCGCCCGGCAGGCCGGCGATCAGGTCCACGTGCAGGTGGGTCTGCGAATGCTCGCACAGCCAGCGGATGTTGTCGGCCGCCTTGGCGTTGTCCTGCCGGCGGCTGACCAAGGCCTGCACCTCCGGGTTGAAGCTCTGGATGCCGATCTCGAACTGCAGCGCGCCGGGCGGGAATTTTGCGATCGATTCCTTCAGCGCGTCCGGCAAGTGGTCGGGCACCAGCTCGAAGTGGGCGTAGACCGGGTCGTTCGGCGCGGCTTCCAGCTTGTCGAGGAAGAACTGCATGATGCGCAGGCTGGTCTTGACGTTCAGGTTGAAGGTGCGATCGACGAACTTGAACAGCCGTGCGCCCCTGGCGTGCAGCGACTCCATCTGTTCCAGGAAGGCGTCCAGCGGGAAGGGCCAGGCGGTCTTGTCGAGCGACGACAGGCAGAATTCGCACTTGAACGGGCAGCCGCGCGAGGCTTCCACGTACAGGGTGCGGTGGGCGATGTCGTCCGCGCTATATAGATCGTAGGGCAGGGCGATCTCCGCCATCGGCGGCTGCACGCCCGCATGCACCTTCATCAGGGGCTTGGGGCCGTTCAGGATCTCGCCGCACAGCTTGGGGAAGGTGACGTCGCCCCAGCCGGTGACCACGTAGTCGGCCAGCTTCACGATCTCCTGCTCGCCGGTCTCGTGCGACACCTCGGGGCCGCCGAGAATGACGATGACATCCGGCGCCACGCGCTTGAGCATGGCCACGACCCGGGTGGTTTCTTCCACGTTCCATATATAGACACCGAAACCGACGATGCGCGGCTGGTGCGCCAGCAGGCGCTCGACCAGGTCGGTGGTCTTGGCGCCGATCACGAATTCGTGGATGGACGTTTGCGCCGTGAGCGGGCCCATATTGGCCAGCAGGTAGCGCAGCCCGAGGGAAGCGTGGGTATAGCGCGCGTTGAGCGTGGAAAGCAGGATCGTCATCCGGCGCATTGTACCGAAAGCGCGGGAAGGTTCATGCGGCGTGGGTGTACTGGCAATGAAAAGCAAAAAACCGCCGCGGCTTGCGCCGGGCGGTTTTTTGTCACGACAAGCAGTTGATTACTTGGCGGTGCGGGTGCCGACCACTTCGATGGTCACGCGGCGGTTCTTGGCGCGGCCTTCGGCGGTTGCGTTGTCAGCCACTGGCTGGGTTTCGCCCTTGCCTTCGGTGTACAGGCGCGCTGGGTCCAGGCCTTTCGAGACCATGTAGGCCTTGACTGCATCGGCGCGGCGCATCGACAGCTTGTCGTTGTAGGCGTTGGTGCCGACCGAGTCGGTGTGGCCGACGGCGATCATGACTTCGGTGTTCATGCCTTCGAGCTTGGTCATGAACTCGTCCAGTGCTGCTTTGCCTTCCGGCTTGACGATCGACTTGTCGAAATCGAACAGCGCTTCGGCTGCGATCGAGACTTTTTCCGAGGTTGGCACTGGCTCAGGTGCCGGTGCCACTGGAGCGGCGACTGGCGCTGCAGGTGCCATGGCCACTGGCGCTGCTGGTGCAACGTAAGCGACTTTGGCTGGACGGCCGAACTTGTAGACCAGGCTCACCGACGCCATGTCGATGTCGCCGTTGTTCTGCACGCCGTCGGTCACGCGGTAACGCTCGACTTCAGCGCGCAGTGCCAGGGCTTCACTCAGCTTGAACTCAGCGCCGACGCCGATCTTGGCGTGACGACGGCCTTCGTTTGGCGGGTTAGGGTTGGTGACGGCGTTCAGGAAGTTGCCGCTGTAGCTGGTGCGTGCTTTTGCGTACTGGACGCCGGCGCGGGCCAGCAGCGACAGGCGCTCGGTCAGTGGCAGGGTGCCGACCAGGTCGAGGTTCACGCCGCGGAAGTCGGTCTCGCCGCGCAGGTTACGGCCGGCGGTGCTGCCGGCGTCGAAGGAGAAGTCGCCCAGGTCGAAGTAACCCAGTTCCATGCCGATGTAGCGGTTGAACTTCTTGCCGACGAAGAGCTTGTAGCCGGTGTCGCGGTTGTCTGCGTTGAACGAGGTCAGCGGAGCGCCGGCAGCTGCCATGCGGCGGGCCAGGTCGTTGTTATAGATGTCGGCGCGGGTACGGCCGACGCCTGCGCCCATGTACCAGGCGGTGTTCGCCCAGTCAGGGTTCACGGTTGCCTGGGCCTGGACCGGTGCCTGAGGCGCCATATCCTGGGCCGAAGCGGCGCCCATCATGGTTGCGCAGGCCAGTGCGATCAGTGCGGCGAGTTTGCTCGAATTTTTCATTGTTCTATCTTCAGTAGTTAAGTAAGTAATATGGTGGTCTGTTTGTTGCTCAAGGCGACAGCAGCAGCCAGCCTTCCCAGATACATCCGCAGCCGAGGCAGATTTCGCTCATCAGGGGCGCGGAACCCTTGCATGATAATCGAAAAGCCAACATTGCTCCTTCGGCCAAGAGGTTCCGGTTCAGGCGACCTCAGGAAGAATTATTACCTTTCGGCATGTGGCGTACTGTTCGCTACCGCTCATAACAAGATATATTCTCAAATTCGCAACACATCATTGTCAGGGCGGGGCGCCGATGGGGATCTGGCGGACGCAAGCCGACATTTCCCCTGGCACTTGTACGACGCGACGGCTTTTGATATGATCTCGCCTCCGACGCAGAAGCAGCCCTGAAGGCAGCGACAGCGAAGGAAACGAAGGGGTTGACGAGAAACGCAAAACGCCGCATACTCTCTCTTCTCTGCTGCTGACGAACACAACGCTTCGACAGAACACAGCAAGGCAGCACCGAATACAGTTCTTTAACAATTTACAGTCGATAAGTGTGGGCGTTTGATGAAGGTGCCAGGAACTTCGGTTCTTGATTACTTAAATTATCAAATGTTCACAAAAAAGAAATAGCGTTGTCTCAGCAATGAGATGACGGTCAGTATTTTGAGTGAGCGACCCCTTAGCAATAAGGGTGACAGAAATGTCAGCAACAGAGATTAAACTGAAGAGTTTGATCCTGGCTCAGATTGAACGCTGGCGGCATGCTTTACACATGCAAGTCGAACGGCAGCGCGGGGCAACCTGGCGGCGAGTGGCGAACGGGTGAGTAATATATCGGAACGTACCCAAGAGTGGGGGATAACGTAGCGAAAGTTACGCTAATACCGCATACGATCCAAGGATGAAAGTGGGGGACCTTCGGGCCTCATGCTCCTGGAGCGGCCGATATCTGATTAGCTAGTTGGTAGGGTAAAGGCCTACCAAGGCTACGATCAGTAGCTGGTCTGAGAGGACGA